>JAUXEE010000059.1 GCA_030618065.1 Gemmatimonadota bacterium | reverse complement strand
CAAACTCCGGTACCACGACGAGAGACTCGAACGCGTCGCCCATGGCGGACGCGCTGTCGCGATAGCCGCTGGCGGTGCGGGACGCCCCGTGGAAGAGGAGAATGAACCTCTCTCCAGAATAGTTGGCAGGCTTGTAGTAGTGCAGCTTCAACGGTGTGCCGTCGAAATCGACCTCGACAACTCCCTTTCCGACAGGGAACGGATCGGCGACGGCGACAGGGAACGGATCGGCGACAACGATAGCGGCAGACGAATCGGGCGCGTCCGCTGCCCTCGCGCCTGTGGCGAAAAGGGACAGCAGGACAACCAAGAGGCAACAAACCCGGAAACGGAAGATTCTCTTCGAGGTATTCATGATTCCCCCGGTGGAGGTGGAATTCGGATCGCTGAGTGCCGGCTTCGCCGCAGCCATCAGGTGACTCCCCCTTCCCCACCCAGACCTACCGCCCGGAGGAGGGCGAGGGCGTTGGTGGAGGTGGCTCGTCCCGGCTTCAGGAGGTAGTCGAAAGTCAGCAGGGGGCCGGCGCTCCCCTCTCTCACCGTACCCTCCAGGTGGACGGCCTTGGAAGCGGTCTTCAACCGATCCGTCTCGTCCAACTGGAGGTCATGGGTAGCCACGGCACCGATGGCACCGGCCTTCAGAAGGTGCCCCAGGATCGTCTGAACCGCCACGCGCCGCTCCGCCTCGTTCGTGCCCTGGAGGGGCTCATCCAATAGGAAGAGAACGGCGCCGGCTTCATTTTCCCAGGCCGAATCCACTACCTGCCGAATCCGATTCAGCTCTGCCATGTACTGGCTCACCCCCTGAGCCAGGGAATCGAAGGTCCTCATGGAGGTCTGAACCTGGATCGGAGCCATCTCCATGGCCTCGGCACAAACGGGCCCACCGGCTTGGGCCAGGACCGCGTTGACGCCCACCGCTCTCAAAAGAGTGCTCTTCCCGGACATGTTGGAGCCCGTCACGAAAAGGAAGGTCCCGGGTGGTCCGATCTCCAGGTCGTTCCCGACGCACCCGCCCTGGGGAAGGAGAGGGTGGCCCAGCCTCTTTCCACTGACTCCCGCCTCCCCATCCTCGGAGATTGTTGGAAAACACCAGCCCGGATGATCGGCCCGAAGCGCCGCCAGAGCAGAGAGAGCCTCCAGCTCTCCCAACACCTCCAACCACCTCCGAACCTGGAGCCCCGACCGATTCTTCCACCTCTCCAGCCCGGCCAGGACGTGGACGTCCCAAACGAAAAGGGCCTGAAGAGGTGCATGAGCCATGGAGCTGTACCTGACATCGGCCCAAGCCACACGCCGCTCCAACCTCCGCAGCTCCCGCTCCGCCCCCACCGGGCTGCTGCGGACCGACTCCTGTAGCTCCCGAAGAGCCGGCGCCTCCACTTCCGCTTCGAGGAGAAGGCCGAGAAGGGCGGCATAGCGCCCGAAGCGGTCCTGGCCCGCAGAGGCCAGCTCAAGGAGAGGGTGGATCCTGGCTCGGAAATGGCTCCCAAGGCCAAAAGCGGCTCCCATGCTCAGAAGCCACCAGGGACCTTCCATGGAACCCTGCCAATAGAGGGCGAAGAGCACCGCCGTAAGAAGGGGGAGTGCTCTGGCCCCCAGCAGGACCCAGCCATGCCCGGAAAGCCACCCTTCACTCTCAGCCCAGGTCAGGAAACGACGGATGGGCTCAGCGGGTGGGCATTCCAGAAGACGCCCCTTGGCCTCGAGAGTCTGCCGGAACTCCACCTGAGGAGCGAGCTCAGCCACCGCCTCTTGCCGCTTTCGGACTTCATCGGGGGAGGCCGGCTCCAGGAGCCACCGGCCCAGGGCCGCCTTTCCCGGCGGGAGGGTAACGGTGGTGAGCAGGCGAAAAAGGGAGGTTTCCCCACAGATGTCCAGGTCGAGGGCATAGGGGTGACGAGGATCCGGATCTTCAAAAGCTACGGGAGGGAGGGCGTCCCAATCCCGGGATACCCGGGCCAGAGCTACCTGGTTGATCCGGACGAGGGTTTCGAACCACTTCCGCCGGGCACGGACTCTCCGGTGCCAAACCACCAGCAGAACGAATAGCACCAGAGCCAAACCCATTCCCACCCCGCAGGCTCGGGCCAGCATCCCGGACCAGAGGTCCAGGCCGAGGTACAGGAGAAACCCGGCGGAAAAGGTCCCGGCCCTCGCCCAGCCCAGGTGGAGGCCCCGAGTCTCCTCCTGCTTCTGGGCTTTCTTGAACCGGTCCAGACGTTCTTCATAGATCTTGGTCAAATCCCCCCCAGCCTCCAGACCTCGTTCACGGTATGTCCGACGGATCGATCTTCTTCACCGGGTACCTGATGAGGGTGAGGTAGTCGTCCGGATCCCCGGCGAACAGGAAACCTGGCCCTTTGAGATACTCTTCCTCATGGAGCCCGGTGATTTCATAACCCTGGGACCGAATGAACTCCTTCAAGACCTCGGTGTCGGCGATCTCCTCGTCGTACCTTCCCACGTGGAGAATCTGGGCCACCTCACCATATCTCCCAGGTGGCAAGCTCCACGGTAAGACCATCCTTGGATTCACCCCCCTGGACTTCGGTCACGCTTTCGGGAACGGGCATGGCGTAAAGCCCCACCCACTCCTCCATGGGGGTATCGACCCCGACGGGCCATCGAGCCCTGGGGGGTTGGAAGGAAGGCCCTCTTTTCGGCACGCTCTTCATCCCAAAATAGCTCTTCATGAGGAGTCCGAACGCCTTCTTCCCCACGGCGTTGGGGTCCCCCTGGGCCCTGACCAGGAGAACTTTCTGCGGACTCATCTCCAGGATTTGGGGCGCCTGGAGGTGGGCTACATCCCGGAGGGACGGGCCTTTGGGCACCCCCATCCAGATGACGATCCCGACCAGGAGCAGAGCCACCAGCACACCGGAAATCAACAGAATCTTCATGGGTCCCTCCTAGTCCGAGGAGCGGGGTCGAGCTAGGTATAGACCCCGGCCAGTCAGCCCCTCCGGGTCGAATTCCACATCCTGGAATCCTCCCGCCTGGAGAGCTTCGAGCATCTCTTCTTCCGTGAAAAGCCCCAGCTCGTGTACCTCTTTCAGATGCCGAATCTCGTGAGCCTCGGCAACGAGGTACTGGAACTCGATCCAGGAAATCCGGTCACGAACCTCGGACCTGCTCACCCTGGAGATCTTCAGCTCCTCCCGGTCCACGGTGGTCAGGTACACGGACCCTCCCCGGAAAGTGTCCGGAGTCATCCAGGGCTCGATCAGGGCGATCCCCCCCGGGGCCAGGTGGCGGCGAATCGATCGGGCCGCCAGGGTCAACCGCTCCAGCGTCCGGACATACCCGATGCTCGAGAAGAGACAGAGCACCGCATCATAGGATAATCCCAGGTCGAAGCTGGCCATGTCCCCGCGGAAAAAATTTCCATTGGGGCACCGTTCCTGGGCGATTTCCAGGAAGCCCGACTCGATGTCCAATCCATCGACCTCAAAGCCATGCTCGGATACAAGAGCGGCGGCGTGCCGGCCCGTTCCGCACCCGACGTCCAGAAGCCTTTGAGCGGAGGGGCACTTCTCCTTCAGAAAGGTCGCGATCTGTGATGCTTCCGCCGAGAAGTCCTTGGACTCCGAATAGATAAAGTCGTACAACTCCGTTGATTGGGAGAACATGCGTCCCTCCGTGAGCCTACCCAGCTCCATTTCCAAGTACCTGACATGATTAGGGGAGAAAGCTCCCCAAAGGTGTACCCCCGGCGTATCCACCGGCAAGGAGGGAGGACAAGGGAGGGCACGGGAGGGCACGTCATGTCGCACGTCCCAAGGGAGAGGACCTCCAACTTGCCGTCCGGCGACTGGCCCTACACGTTGATTCCCATCTCGAACCTCCGCCTTCGACTCTAGGACCCAGCCTTCGGAGATCGTTATGCGAAAAGCCTCCCTCGTCCTCGCCGCCCTGTGCCTATTCCTCCCGGCAAGCCCAGGATCGGTGGAGGCTCAACGACTCTACGCGCCCGAGGTCGTCAGGGCAGACGACTACACCCGGGCCCAAGGGTTTCTCAACGCCACAATGGGCCCCCTGGTCTTCGGAACGGGAATCCGCCCCAATTGGCTGGATGGCGGGCAACTCTGGTACCGAAACGCGTTCCCGGAGGGGAACGAGTTCATCATGGTGGACCCCGGACGGCAAACACGAGAGAGGGCATTCGACCATGAGCGCCTGGCCGAGGCCCTCTCCAACGCGGCGGGAGAGCCATACGCACCTTTCGATCTTCCCTTCACTACCTTCGATCTGGAAGCCGGTGGGAGTGGTATCAGCTTTGATGTCGGAGCCCGTACCTACCGGTGCGACATTCGAAGTTACCAGTGCACCTCGGAGCGCCGGCAGATAGGGGACTCTGAGACCCCCCAGGCCGGTCCCCAAGCCCGTCGGGCCTCCCCCGACGTCTTTTCCCCCGACGGCGCGAAGGCGGCATTCATCCGGGATCACAACCTCTGGGCCCGGGACGTCGCCACCGGGCAGGAAACCCGCCTCACCACCGACGGAGTGGAAGATTTCGGGTACGCCACCAACAACGCGGGTTGGACAAAGAGCGATCGCCCCGTCCTTCTCTGGTCTCCCGACTCGAAGAAGATCGCCACCTTCCAGCACGACGGCCGAGGGGTGGGAATGATGTACCTGGTCTCTACTACCGTGGGCCATCCGGAACTGGAGGCCTGGAAGTACCCCCTCCCCGAAGACTCGGTCATTTTCCGCGTCCACCGGGTCGTGATCCATGTGGACGGCCCCGACTCCCCCCGTGTTGTGCGCCTGAACATGCCTCCCGACCAACACCGATCCACCCTCTGCGACCATATCTACTGTAGTGGGACCTTCGCGGATGTGGAGTGGGCCCCCGACGGTTCCCAGTTGGCCTTCGTCTCCTCGTCCCGGGATCACAAAGAAGCATACCTGCGAGTGGCGGATCCGGAGACGGGCGTAGTCCGAGACATTCTGGACGAGAAGGTCGAGACCTACTTCGAGTCCGGCGAGGGCATGGTGAATTGGCACTTCCTCCCCGAGTACGACGAGGTGATCTGGTTCTCGGAACGAAGCGACTGGGGACACCTCTATCTCTACGACCTTCAGAGCGGGGATTTGAAGCACCCCATTACCTCCGGCGACTGGCGAATCCTTCAGCTCCGTCACATCGACCGTGGTAATCGGACGCTCTACTTCACCGGCGCCGGCCGGGAGCCCGGAGACCCTTACTTCCAGTACCTCTATTCCGTGAGCATGGATGGGGGCGAGGTCCACCTCCTCACCCCCGACAGCGCCAACCACACCATCACGCTATCCCCCGACGGCGATTTCTTCATCGACGCCTACTCCACGCCGGTGAACCCCGGTGCCACGGTTGTGAGGGACATGCGAGGCCGGAAACGGGTGACCCTGGAGACGGGGGACATCTCCCAGTTGGAAGCCGCCGGTTGGCAGCCCTCCATTCCCTTCACCGTGAAGGCCCGGGACGAGGTCACGGACCTCTACGGGATCATGTACAAGCCCTCCCGCCTGGACCCGGGCCTAAAGTACCCGGTGGTGAACTACCTCTACCCGGGCCCCCAGTCAGGGAGCGTGGGCAGCCGGAGCTTCAGCGCCGCCCGTCGGGAACATCAGGCCATGGCGGAGCTGGGTTTCATCGTCGTCACCCTGGACGCCATGGGCACCCCTGGGCGTTCGAAGTCCTTCCACGATATCTACTACGGAAACATGGGGGATAACGGGCTCCCTGATCAGATCGCCGCCATCAAGCAACTTGCCGCCCGCTACCCCTGGATGGATCTGGACCGGGTTGGGATCTGGGGACACTCGGGAGGGGGATTCGCTTCCACCGCGGGAATCCTTCGCTATCCCGACTTCTACAAGGTGGCCGTGAGCCAGGCCGGAAACCACGACAACCGGAATTACGAGGACGACTGGGGAGAGAAGTGGCAGGGGTTATTGGAGACCTTCGCCGACGGCACCACCAGCTACGACAACCAGGCCAACCAGCTTGTGGCCGGGAAGCTGAAGGGGAAGCTGTTGTTGGCCCATGGAACCATGGACAACAACGTGCCACCCTACAACACCATGGTCGTGGTTGACGCCCTCATCGAGGCCAACAAAGATTTCGACTTCATTCTCTTTCCCAACCGCCGCCACGGGTTCGGGAATGAGCCCTACATGATGCGGCGGCGGTGGGATTACTTCGTGAAACACCTTCTCGGAGCAGAGCCGCCCATGGAATACCCGATGGGGGGAGGGGGAGGGCATCCTTCCCGCTGATCTGAAGGAAACCCTTAATCGTCAGCCCCTTCCACCTGCTCGTCAATTTCTCGGATTCGCTCCGTTGCTTCCGGGAACCCCACCAGGAACGCCCCCATGGGTTTGAGAAGAAAAAAGAGCATTCTGGCCTTGCCGAGGGAATCGGCGGCCCGGTCGCCATCCCCGACAAGTTGTGCTTGAAGTCCATCCAGGTAGAGAGTCTCGGCCAGGAGCCAACAACTGCCCGGTTCGATCTCCCCGGTGGGAGCGATGAGCATGTGAAGGGTGTCCGGCGAGGACGCCCGGGCCAGATCCAAAGCCATCCCCCCTTGTTGGGAGACCTCCTGAAGCCGGGATTCCACATCGGCCGTCTCCGCCTTCCCGCCAAGGATCATCTTTCGAATGCCGATGAGGGCAGCACCCAGCACCTCTATCTGACGAAGGATGTAGTCTTTCTGGACCATACCCTGTTTTCCTCACTCGAGGGGAACGAACGATGTCACCGATGGCCCTTTCTGGACCGACCTTTCACTTTGGCTTCCTCCACCCAGAGCCGGGCTTGCGCATGATGGTCAGCCCAGGAATCCCAAGCCATCCGGGCCCACTCCCTTACGCGCTTGATGTGCTCCATGGAATCGGGAGCCGAGTGCACGTCCACGATGGTCAACTCACCCCGCTTCCCAGGCGGCGGAACCGGCTCCGGCCTGGTGAACTTCGGTGTTCCTTCGAGAAAACGGCTCAGTGAGTTGCTGACGGAGGGATCATCCACTCCTTCCATGGCCCAACACATTCCAGTCAGATGGGCGACGGCGGACTTGGCCGACTTCATGTACTGATCGGGGTGCTGGAGTGAGTACGCATCCACCGTCAGGCGGTGGACCTGGAAGATTTCGGGCCGGCTGAACTCCCGTCCTACTACTTCCTGGAAGAACTCGTTGCACCCATCCTCCCCGCCCACATCTCTCGCGCCACAGTGGGGACAAGGCGAACGACCGCCTGCGGACGTTTCAGTTTCAGGGGGATCACGGGTCATCCGATCATCCTTCTACCCCTGCCCAGTCCACGGCTCCATCGGCGCGGCCCCAGAGCCCCCAAGAGGTTCCGGAGGGGCGAGTGATTGTCGACTGTCCAAAAGGTGGAAACCGATGTCGTCGATGCTCTGGGTCGCATTGGTCAACACGACCACGGCCCGGCGTCTCGTCTCATCGAGGCCAATGAAAGAGTGAAATCCGCCGGTGCCGCCGTTGTGCCATACGATGGGGCGATCAGGAAACCGTTGATTGACCAACCAGGCCAGTGCCATGGATAGGTTGTCAGCAATATTCGGCACCCGGATTTCGTGAGTCCGAGCCAATACGGTGCAGATATCGGGCCCGTCGTCCACCAGACTCGCCGCAGCGAAAAGGAGCATGTCATAGGGGGTTGAGCGAAGGGCCCCGGCTCCTGTGAGGGTGGGGATATCCCAGTTCTGGACCGGTTGGCCCCTTATCCCATGTCCCTGGGCAAAGGGGGCCGCAACCGGAGGCGCCAGGTCGATCCCGGTATCGTCCATTCCCAGGGGGTCCAGAATCCGGTCTCTCACCAGCCACTCATACGTCCTCCCTGCCTCGAGGGAGAGGGCGTGGCCCAGGAGGCCCATACCTAGATTCGAGTACTCCCATTCCTCACCGATTCCACGTTGGAGTTCATGGCCGGACAAGAACGCGTACAACTGCTCCACGGTGTAGTCGGCAAAGGGGTTTTCCGGGTCGGCGGGAGAGAAGTTCGACGGCATCCGGGGCAAGCCCGACCGATGCGTCGCCAGATCCAGGAGGGTGATCTGCCGCCCTTCCTCAGCTGGAACCCTGACATGTCCTGGCAGGAATCCGGCCACAGGGTCTTCGAACCCGACCTCCCCCCGTCGCACCATGTCCTCCAGGACCGCTGCCGTGAAAACCTTCGTGATGGAGCCGATCTCGAAGACGGTGTTGCCGTCCAGTGCCACGCCTTCCCTGCCGGAGACTCCGGCGGCCACCACACGCGGCCCCAGCTCATCCAGGAGCCCGACGATAATCCCAGGATTGCGGCCGAGGGCCACCCGATCCAGAAGGATATCTCGCACCGCATCGTCGGAGGGAAAGCCCTGGGCCCCGCAAAGGGAGGGAAGGAGGCCTAGAAGGACCGCAAAGAAACTCGGAGCGGAAAACAAGCGACGGATTCTGCGGACTCTTTGGACTCTGCGGCCTCTGCGGACCCTACGGACTCTACGGATTCTCATGAAGCTCTCCCTGACCGTCCCAAAGCCAACGCCCAAAAGCTGGTCGAAACTCATTGGGTAGCCCCCGGTCCCT
>JAUXEE010000239.1 GCA_030618065.1 Gemmatimonadota bacterium | reverse complement strand
TGGGTGTCCGGTCCCGAAGATCTCCAGACGGACGAGACCAGGGACGAGTACTTCTGGGGTTACGCCCACATGACCACCGTACCTGGCTTGTTCGCGGCTGGTGACGCCTCGGGCGCCTCCTCCCACAAGTTCTCCTCCGGTTCCTTCACCGAGGGTCGTATCGGAGGGAAGGCCGCCGTCGCCTACATCCTGGACAATCCCGATGCTCCGGTCCTGGACGACGCCCACGTCGAAGAGCTGACGGCCAGTCTCCTGAAGCCCCTGGACATGTACGAGGAGCACAAGGGCGCCACGACCGACCCGGCCGTGAACCCCAATTACATCCGGCCCACCCAGTTCATGTATCGCCTGCAGAAGATCATGGACGAGTATGCCGGTGGGGTGTCGTCCCAGTTCAAGACCAACGACAAGCTCCTGGAGAAGGGTCTGGAGCTGCTAACCATGCTGAAGGAAGACTCTGCGAACATCGCGGCCGACAGCCTGCATGAGCTCATGCGGAGCTGGGAGGCCATACACCGGATGTACCAGGGCGAGGCCCTCGTGCGGTCGATCCTCTTCCGGGAAGAGACCCGCTGGCCCGGTTACTACTTCCGCACCGACAAGCCCAGCATGGACAACGAGAACTGGCTGGCTTTCTGCAACTGTAAGTATGACCGGAACGCGGACGCTTGGGAGATGATCAAGCGCCCGGTCAAGTACCTCACTCAGTAGGAATCAGGACGTTTCCGGAGCTCCCGGGGGCCTCGGCCTCCGGGACTCGGGAACCCTGAGAGAAGGACCCCGGCCCGTGGGGTCTCATCAGCCCCGCGGGCTCTTGCTGGGAGAAAACCGATGTCTGACAAACCAGAAACATGCCCCCACTGCGGCGAACCGCTGAAGAAGTGGATGGTCCCTGAGGACTCCTCATGGGATGACGAGTTCTTTCTCGTCTGTTTCAACAACGACTGCTCCTACTATCAGCGGGGGTGGACGTGGATGAAGGAACAGTACAACCAGAACGCTTCGTATCGGTATGCCCTGAATCCGAACAAGGGTACCAGCCTCATGATCCCGGTATGGGATGCTGAAGCGACTCGGCAGATGATCGTGGACGATTCGGGGGGTGGATGCGGATGAGGAAGGAGCGGACGGATGAGTGACGATGGGAAGTCCCCTGAGGCAGGGGATCCACGAAAACTGTTGGAAGAGAAGATCCTGGAGGACCATGCCCGCCTGGGGCCCAAGGACAAGTTCAAGTTCGGGTGCCACCCAGGTGTATCGTGCTTCAACACCTGTTGTTCCGACGTCAATATCTTCCTCTCTCCCTATGACGTCCTCCGGCTCACCGAACGCCTGGGGATCACCTCCACCGACTTTCTGGAGAAGTACACCCTGCTCCCCGTTCATCGGGACATGACCACCCCCGTGGTCCTTCTGAAGATGAACGAGGACGAGGCCAAACCGTGCCCATTCCTCACGGAGAACGGGTGCGGAGTCTACACCGACCGACCCTGGCCCTGCCGTATGTACCCGGTTGGGCTGGCTACCTCCAAGGACACGGAAGACGGATGGCGCGGGGAGCGGTTCTACTTTCTCCTCGAGGAAGAGAGCTGCCTGGGACACCAGGAAGCGAAGGAGTGGACCATCCAGGAATGGTTGGACGGTCAGGAGGTGGACGCTTACGACGAGTGGGGCGAGGCCTACAAAGAGCTTTCCCTCCACAAGTTCTTCGAGGACATCGGCGACCTTACCCCTTCCAAGATGGAGATGTTCTTCAACGCCACGTACGACCTCCAAAAGTTCCGGGAGTTCGTCTTTGGAAGCACCCTCCTGGAGCGGTTCGACGTGCATGAGGACTTCATTCATCAAATGCAGACCAACAATGAAGCCCTCCTTCGCTTCGGATTCCTATGGATCCGATTCGCCATCTGCGGGGAGCCCACCATGAAAGTCAGGGCCGAAGCCGAACAGGCCGTCCAGGAGAGCCTCGAGAAACGAGTGCTCTCGAAGAAATCGAAATCCTCGGAATCCCCCCAAAAGGATTCTCAATGAGCGGAAACGGAGGGCGGGGAGACATCCTCGTTATCGGCGGTGGGATCAGTGGGTTGACCGCCGCCATAGAAGCTGCGGAAACCGGGGCCAACGTCACCGTGGTGGAAAAGGAAGCGTTCCTTGGGGGCCGGGTCGCCCGCATGAATCTCTACTTTCCCAAGATGTGTCCCCCCTCCTGCGGCCTCGAGATCAATATGCGGCGGGTGAAGACCAATCCCCGCATCCGCATCCTCACCACCTCCACGGTCGAAAGCATCACCGGCGGCCCCGGCCACTACAAGGCCATCATCGACAAGGCTCCCCGCTTCGTGAACAGCAAGTGCACGATGTGCGGGGAATGCACAGGGGTCTGCCCGGTTGACCGCCCCGACGACATCAACGTGGGGCTCAGCACGACCAAAGCCATCTACCTGCCCTACGAGATGGCCTATCCTTCCCGGTTCGTCATCGACGAAGCCACCTGCCTCGGGGAGGACGAGTGCGGAAAGTGCGTGGAAGCCTGCCCCTACGGAGCCATCGATCTGGCCATGGCCCCCGAGAAGGAAGAGATCGAAGTCGATGCGGTGATCTGGGCTACAGGATGGGATCCGCCCGACGCCACCCACTTCGAAGGACTGGGATTCGGGACCTTCCCCAACGTCATCAACAACGTGACCATGGAGCGGCTCTCGGCTCTCAACGGGCCCACGGGTGGGAAGATCCAGCGTCCGTCCGACGGAAAGGCGCTGGAGTCCATCGCATTTGTGCAGTGCGCCGGCTCTCGGGACGAGAACTACTTGAAGTACTGCTCCGGGGTGTGCTGCATGGCCACCCTGAAGCAGGCCCGCTACGTGAGAGAGCAGTACCCCGAAGCCCAGATCCATGTCTTCTACATCGACCTCCGGACGCCGGGCCGCCTGGAAGACTTCTTGGTAGCTACGGAGGAGAACGAGAGGCTCTCTCTCATCAAGGGGAAAGTGGCAAACATCACAGAGGACTCCACCACCGGGAAGCTGACGGTGGAGGCTGAGGACACCCTCTCGGGCAGGAAGGTCGCCCAGGAGGTGGACATGGTGGTGCTGGCTACGGGAATGGTCCCCAACGGGATCGGGAATACGCAGGTGGAGGGAGGGGTGGAGTTGGACGAGCACGGATTCCTGGCCATCAGCCAGCCCCAAGGGTACCTGGCCGCCGGCTGCGCGAAGCGGCCTACCGACGTGGCCACCTGTAATCGGGACGCCACCGGGGTCGCCCTGAAAGCCCTACACCTCAGCGCGGAGTAGCCTCGTGGACAAGAACGTAGCCGTTTACCTCTGTCGCGGGTGCGACATCGGCAGCGCTCTGGACATGGACGCGCTGAAGGATGTCGCCACCGACGAATACAGCATCGGGCTCTGCAGAGAGCACGAATGTCTCTGCGGGGACGAGGGCCGGGAGATCATCGCCCAGGACGTGAACGAGGGCGTGAACAGCATCGTGGTAGCGGCCTGCTCCCAGCGGTTCATGGCGGACGCCTTCACCTTCGAGAACGTCCTCACCACCCGGGTGAACCTCAGGGAACAGGTCGTTTGGACTCACGAGCCCAACGACGAGGACACGGACATGATGGCCCAGGACTACCTGCGTATGGGTATCGTCCGGGGTCAAAAGGCCAACCTCCCGGAGCCCCTCCAGGAAGAGGTGGACCGGACCGTGTTGGTGGTGGGGGGTGGGATCACCGGCTTGGAGGCGGCCCTGGACGCCGCCGCTGCCGGTAGCGACGTGGTTCTGGTAGAGAAGGAAGCCCAGCTCGGCGGATGGATGGGAAAATGGGCCAAGGGGATCCCCCACGCGGCCCCGTACACCGAGCCCCAACCCCTGGACATCTCTGATCAGATCGGGGCCGTGATGGCCAACGAGAAGATCACGGTCCATACGGGAGCCTCCATCGAGCTCATCGATGGCATGCCCGGGCAGTTCGATGTGACCCTCAAAGGAAACGGCTCGACACCCTTCCGTGTGGGATCCATCGTCCAGGCCACCGGATGGAAGCCCTACGACCCAAACCGGTTAGGCCATTTGGGATACGGAACCAGCGCCGACGTCATCACCAACGTCCAGATGGAGGAGATGCTAGCCCAGGGGAAGGTCATCCGTCCCAGCGACGGGAAAACTCCTCGGCGGATCACCTTCATCCAGTGCGCCGGATCCAGAGACCAGGACCACCTGCCCTACTGCTCCGGCGTGTGCTGCAGGGTCTCCATCA
>JAUXEE010000197.1 GCA_030618065.1 Gemmatimonadota bacterium | reverse complement strand
GTATTCCGCCGCCGTGGACGATCTCCTCTCCGTGGATGAGGGGCGCCGCCGAACCATCGCCCAGGTAGAGGCGCTGAAGGCCCGGAGGAATGAGGTCTCGAAGGAGATCGGAGAGCTGAAACGCCGGCAGGAGGATGCCGAGGGACGGATTCTGGAGATGAGGTCCGTCGGCGAGGAAATCGCCGGGTTGGATGCCGTCGTGTCGAAGGCGGAGGAGAGGATTCGTGAGCTCCTCCTCACCCTTCCAAACCTTCCCTTCTCGGAAGTGCCGGCCGGAGGGGAGGAAGACAACATCGTGGTTCGAGAGTGGGGGAAGAGACCCTCCTTCTCCTTCGAGCCTCGGCCCCACTGGGAACTCGGCGAATCCCTTGGGATTCTCGATCTTCCCCGGGGAGCCAAGGTGTCCGGCTCCGGCTTCCCGGTCCTTCGCGGGAAGGGCGCCCGGCTCCAACGTGGCCTCATCGACTACATGGTGGATCTTCACACCAGGGAGCACGGGTACGAGGAGCTGAGGATTCCCTATCTGGTCACGGAGGAGGCCATGGTAGGGACGGGCCAGCTTCCAAAGTTTGCCGACGAATCCTACCTCAGCGACAGGGACGGCCTCTGGCTGGTGCCCACGGCGGAGGTGCCGATAACGAACCTCTACCGGGACGAGCTTCTGGCGGGGGCCGATCTCCCCATGCGTTTTACGGCCTACTCGCCCTGCTTCCGACGGGAGGCCGGGGCCGCAGGGAAGGACACGCGGGGTCTGCTCAGAGTTCACCAGTTCGACAAGGTCGAGCTGGTACGGTATGAAACCCCCCAGCGGAGCCGGGACGCGTTGGAAGAGTTGACCCGTGAGGCGGAGCTCGTGCTCCAGCGTTTGGGGCTGGCCTACAGGGTGGTCCTTCTGGCTGCCGGCGACCTGGGGTTCTCCAGCGCCATGACCTACGACCTTGAGGTCTGGGCTCCGGGGGTGGAGAAGTGGTTGGAAGTATCCAGCTGCTCGATCTTCACCGACTACCAGGCCAGAAGGGTGAATCTCCGCTTCCGCCCGGCCCCAGGGGAGAAGCCGGAGCTCCTCCATACCCTGAACGGATCGGGCTTGGCCCTTCCCCGGCTCATGGTGGCTCTCCTGGAGAGTTACCAGGAAGAAGGGGGAGGCGTTGCCCTTCCTGAGCCTCTTCACGGCTACGCCGGCTTCTCCCGGATGGATCCTTGAGGCGTCGCAACTGGCCCATCGCTCTGGCGGTTCTTTTTGTCGCCCAGCTGGTCTGGTACCTCCTCTACACGCAGCAGATTGTCCTGGCGATGAAGGCCAACGCCGAAGGGCTGTCTCAGGTTTATGCCTATGTCCAGGAGGGGATGACCGATTCCATCCCTCCATCCGCCGACAAGATCCTGTCCGAGCTCCAAGGCATCCTTCTGGAGTCAGGGGTCCCGGTGATCCTGTCGGGGCCGGGAGATACGATCCTGGCCGTAGAGAATCTTCCCTTCGAGGCCGATTTGACCATTCCCGGGGACCAGGATCGGGTGAGAAGATACGTGCGTCGGTTAGACCTTCAGCACCCCCCAAGGGGGGACCCGGCCGTGGCCTTGATCCACTTCGGAGACCCCCCGGAGGTACGTAGTCTGCGGTGGATTCCCTTTTTCCAGGCCGGTGGCCTGCTTTTGACGGCATTCCTGGGAATTCTCGCCATCAGGGTCCAGCGGAGGTCCGAGGCGGAGAAAGCATGGACAGGCATGGCCCGGGAGCTAGCCCATCAGTTGGGGACGCCCCTTTCCTCACTTCAGGGCTGGCTCGAGCTCCTGAGATTGCCCGAGGGGGAGAGACCGGATGAAATAGACCCGGGCGAGATCGCCGAGGAGATCGGGGCGGACCTGACCAGGCTCGAGAAGATCAGTCATCGCTTCGAACTCATCGGGATGGAACCCGAGTTGGAGGAGGTGGGGATTCAGGGGATCCTTGGGCCGCTACAGCGTTACCTGGAAGCCCGCATTCCTCGCCTGGCTTCCGGCGTGACTCTGGAGCTGGACGTGCCTCCGGATCTCCCTCCGGTCAGGGGGAATGAGGTCCTCCTCACCTGGGCTTTGGAGAACGTGGTGAAGAACGCTCTGGATGCACTGGGAGGTAAGGGTGGGGTCATTCGCATTCGTGCTACAGGGGATGCCAGGAAGGGAGTCGTGATCTCAGTGACCGATACCGGCCCCGGAGTCGCCCCAGAGGTTCGGAGCCATCTCTTCGAGCCGGGTGTGACGACGAAGGAGAGGGGCTGGGGGGTGGGCCTGGCCCTTTCCCGAAGGATCGTCGAGGGAGTCCACGAGGGTCGAATCGAGTTGGAAGACGAAGGATTGGAGGGAGCGACATTCCATATCCATCTTCCAGCATTCCATTCCGAGACAGGGTCCTAGGGTGGCTTCATTATCCACTTCCGGCTCCCAAGGAGCCGCCCAATCGCCTGAGCTGAATCCTCAGCAGCAGGAGGCGGTGGAGCACTTCCAAGGACCCCTTCTGGTGCTAGCGGGAGCGGGGTCGGGAAAGACTCGGGTGCTCACCGCCAGAATCTGCCACCTCATCCGTCACCATGGCGTGGCGCCCCATCGGATCCTCTCCGTCACCTTCACCAACAAGGCGGCGGGGGAGATGAAGGACCGGATCCGGCGGCAGCTCGGGGAAGAGCCATCCGGCCTCTGGGCCGGAACCTTCCACTCCATAGGGGCCCGCATCCTCCGCCGTCATGCCCCTCGCCTCGGTTGGTCTCCCTCCTACACCATCTACGACCAGGACCAGAACCTCAGGCAGATCAAGCGGGCTCAGGAAGAGGTGGGCCTGGATCCGAAACGCTGGAGTCCCAAGGTTTTTCGGGCTCATGTGAGTGGGGCAAAAAACCAGCTTGTCTCCCCCCAAGCCTTTCTCGAAGACAACGGCGACAGCTTCGACATCCTTCTTCGGAACGTCGCCCGGGTCTACCCCGTCTACCAGGAAGCCTTGAGAAACCACGACGCCTTCGATTTCGACGATCTCCTCATGAAGCCCGTGGAGTTGTTGGAAGCCCACCCCGAGATCCTGGAAGGCTACCAGTCCCGTTTCTCCTTCCTGTTGGTGGACGAGTACCAGGACACCAACCGCGCCCAGTTCCGGTTTCTGGAGCTTCTGGCGGGTGAGACCGGGAACCTCATGGTGGTGGGGGATGACGACCAGAGCATTTACGGATGGAGGGGTGCCGACATCCGGAACATCCTGGACTTCGAAGCCTCCTTCCCTTCGGCCCGGGTGGTTCGCCTCGAACAGAATTATCGGTCCACCGAGAATATCCTGGAGGCGGCGAACCAGGTGATCCGCCATAACGCCGATCGAAAGGGGAAGAATCTCCGGACCGAACGAAAGGGTGGGGACCTCATTTCGGTGACGGAATCGTCGGATGAAAGGGACGAGGCCCGGTGGATCGCCGGAGAGATCGAGGCCAGGATGAGGCAGGAACCGGAAAGGGACTACAGGGCCTTCGCCGTCCTGTACCGGACGAATGCCCAGGCCAGGGCCGTGGAGGACGCCTTCCGAGGAAAGGGGATACCCTATCAGGTAGTGGGAGGGGTGGGCTTCTACGAGCGGAGGGAGATCCAGGATGTCCTCGCCTACCTCCGCCTGATCTCCAACCCCAGGGATGGTGGCGCCTTCGACCGGGTGGTTGGCTATCCACGGCGGGGAGTCGGATCCACCACCGTGGCCCGCCTGAGGGAGTGGGCTCAGGGGAGCGGGCTCACACTTTTGGAAGGGGCATCCCGGGCCTCAGAGATCCCGAGCGCTCCCAAGGCAGGGGTCCAGGGCCTCCTCGGGTTTGCGGATTTGATCCAGCGCTATTCCGCCCGAGCCTCTCAGGTCCAGGTCGGTGTCCTCATGGAAGAGCTGGTGGATGAGCTGGATCTCCTCACCCTTTTGCGGGATGAGGGACCCGACGGGGACGATCGGGCCGAGAACGTGAAGGAGCTCATCGCCGGCGCACTGGACTTCGATGCCGAACTCCTGGAGGAGGAGGAGCTCCCGACGGATCGATTCACGGAGCTGGATCTCTTCCTCCAACGGGTTGCCCTGGTGGCCCAAGTGGATCTGCATGATCCGGACGCCGACAGCGTCACCCTCATGACCCTCCACAACGCCAAAGGGCTGGAGTTCCCTGTGGTTTTTATCTCCGGTCTGGAAGATGGCCTCTTCCCCCTGAGTCGGGCTTATGATGATCCCTCGGCCCTGGAGGAAGAACGAAGGCTTTTCTACGTGGGGATCACGCGGGCCCAGGACAAGCTGTTCCTGACCCATGCGCGGCAGCGGCGACGGGCAGGCGAATACATGTTTGGACGCCTTTCACCCTTCGTCGAGACCATCGACGGGACCTTGCTGGAGGAGCGGTTCACCATCCGGGCTCGGAAAAGCTTCGAGACGGGTTTTGGAGCCGGCTTCGGGAGTGGCTTGGGCAGGAAGCGAAAACGGGAGAGGGTGCAGGAGGATTGGGAGGATGCCTTCGCCGACGACGAGTTGAACCAGGATCTTCCACGCTTCGTGAAGGGAGAGCGGGTGGCCCACCCCACCTTCGGATCGGGGACGGTCCTGGAGGTTTCCGGATTCGGCCCCGACCTGAAGGTGACGGTGAGCTTCGATTCCGTGGGGCGGAAGAAGCTCCTGGCCCGCTACGCCGATCTGGAGAAGGACTACTTCTGATTCCCCGAGATCGACGGCGGACTCCCCGAGATCAACAGCTTCCGCTTCCCGGACGTCTTCGCTTTCGGCCAATACAGGAGGGGCCCCCTGGGGAGGGGGAAGAATCGGTCTGCCAGCCCCTCCAGGATGCGTTGATCCTGTCTCCCTCCCTCGGCCCTTCCCGCACGCCTCAGCCTCTTGGCGAT
>JAUXEE010000134.1 GCA_030618065.1 Gemmatimonadota bacterium | reverse complement strand
ATTCCAGAACGCCGAACTCGAGTTCGAGGCGGGAGAGGGAGACCTCTTCGAGTCATCCGAGACCAAGTCGGTGCGGGAACTCACCCTTCGCCAGACCATCGAAAACCCCCTGACCCGCCATTACCGGTTGGAATCCCTCCAATATGGGGTGGAGGCGGCGGAAGAGGAGGTTCGTTTTGGAACGCTGGGGATTGATCATGAAATCCGCCTCCATTTCTACCGGATTCTCTACCTCGAGGAGCTCCTGCGCCTGGCGCGTCTGAATGAAGAGGCCTTGGGGGAGATCCGGGGACTCATCGAAACCCGGGCTCAGGTGGGGGAGGTCAGGGAGCTGGAAGCCATCCGCCTCCGGGTCGAACACATGAGGGCCCAAAATGAGGCCCGTGCGGCAGAGCTGGAGCTGGCCCAGTTTCGACAACACCTGAACATGTTCCTCAGCAACGTCCTCCCGGAGGGATACGTCCTGGAGGGGGAATTGACGGCCGACCTCGTGGTGCCCGAGCTCGACCAACTCGAAGAGGAGTTTCTCCCCCAGCACCCTCTCCTCCAGCAGGCGGACCGGCGCCGAAGAGCTGGAGGCCAGCTGGTGAAGGCGAGTCAGTTCGCCTGGATTCCGGACCCCGTGGTTTCGGCCACTTCCGGCCAGGAGTTGGACGGGGACATCTTCAAGCTGGGCATTGGTTTCCATATCCCTCTCTGGAACCAATCTCGTGCCGCCGTGGAGAGAGACCGGCGGACCCTCAGGCAGTTGGAGCACCGGGAAGACGGGATCCGCCTGGAGCTCCAGGCCGGGCTGATGATCCACCATAACCACCTCCTGCTTCACCGGCAGACCCTGCAGCTCTTTCAGGAAGGGCTACTCGGGGAGGCCGACGCAAGCATAGGAATCGCTGAGACCAGTTATCGGGAGGGAGAGATCTCCTTCATCGAGTATCTGGACGCCCGTAGGACCTACCAATCCATCCACATCGAATATCAGCAGGCTCTCTACGACTGGAACCGGGAGCTGGCTGAGTTGGACCGCGCCGCTGGAGGAGGAATCCTGTGAGAATAGATCTTCCCGTGTTTCGCCTTTTGCTCTTGACCTTCCTGCTGGGAGCTTGCTCACCTGGAGACGCTGGTGATGACGCCGGTAACCCGGGGGCCGCGGAGGAAGAGCCGGAAAACGAGCTCCATCTGGAGTCCCAGCAAATCCAGGATTGGGGAATCCAGATTGGTCCCATCGGGCGCACGTCCATTTCCGCGGAGTTGACCCTCCCGGGCGCTTTGAGCGTAAACGAGAATCGAACCGCAAAGGTCGCCCCCCTGGTGGCCGGTCAGATCTCGAGCCTACGAGTGGACCTGGGAAGCCGTGTGACCGCGGGACAAACGCTGATCACCCTGAACTCTCCGGAGTTCACCCAGGCTAAAACCCAGTTCCTACAGGCTTTCGCCCAGGCCGAGTTGAGCCGGAAGGACTTCGAGCGTGCTCAGATCCTCCGGGAGAGCAGGGCCATCGAAGAGCGGGAATTTCTCCGCCGCCAAGCGGCCTACGAGCGACATCTGGCCGACCGGCGAGCCACCGAAGTATTCCTTCACTCCCTGGGGATCGGGGAGGACCGGATGCGGGAGTTGGAAGCTGCGGTGGACGTGTCCCTCCCACCTGAGGACCACCGAGCCATGGATCCGCCCCTGGCAATTCGAACCCCCGTTTCGGGTGTGGTCGTGGAGCGAGACGCGATTCTCGGGGACCACGTCGAAGCCGGCCACGCCCTCTTCACCGTCTCGGACCTGTCCTCCCTCTGGGCCCGGTTGGACGCCTACGAAGACCAGATGGCACACCTACGGAAAGATGCCGACGTGGTCATTCGAACTCCTCTTTTCCCGGGTCAAGACTTTCCGGGCCGGGCCACCTTCGTGGCCGATCAGGTGGACGAGGAGCTGAGGACCGTGAGAGTTCGGGCGGAGATCCCCAACCCCCATGGCATCCTGAAACCAAATATGTACGTGCAGGGACTCTTGAGGTTCCAGTCGGAGGAAGAGAGGATGGTCGTGCCGGCGGACGCGGTCCAGCTTCTCGAAGGCCGCCACGTGGTCTTCGTCCTCATGCCGGAAGAGCCGGGAGAGAGCCACATCGTCATCAGAGCTGTGGATGTGGAGCCGGGGGAGACCATCTCCGTGGGAAGGATCATCGAATCCGGCCTCGACGGCTCGGAGGTGATCGTCATCGTAGGAGCCTTCAACCTGAAAGCCGAGTTGACGAAGGGCGCCGGAGGTCATGGGCATGTGCATTAGCCATCTTGGAGTCACCTCATGATCGGCAACGCAATCCGGTTCATGGTGAGCCAGCGCGCGCTGGTGGTGGCGGTAGTCGTGAGTGTGGCCATCGGGGGTGTCGTGGCCTATCGCCACCTGATCATGGACGTCTTTCCCGACCCGTCCCCTGCCTTGGTCCAGATCTATACGGAAGCCCACGGCTTGGCGCCTCAGGAGGTGGAGCAGCTCGTCTCCGTCCCGGTGGAGGCCGCCATGTTCGGACTGCCCAGGGTGGAGCGCATCCGGAGCACTTCCACCTATGGGCTCTCTCTCGTCAGCGTGTACTTCGAGGAGGGGACGGACATCTACTGGGCCCGGCAGGTGCTGGCCCCTCGCCTCCATGAGATCGAAGCCGACCTCCCCCCACAGGCTCACGAACCCTTCCTCGGCCCCATCGCCACGGGGTTGGGCATGGTCTACATGTACTTCCTGGAGGGAGAGGGCCGAACCACCATGGAGCTCCGGACCCTCCAGGACTGGCTCATCAAATACGAGCTGAAGTCGGTGTCGGAGGTCTCCCAGGTCCTGACCATCGGGGGAGACATCCAGCAGTTCCAGGTTTTGGTGGATCCCAACGCCCTTCTCAGGTTCGACCTCACCCTCTCCGACCTCATGGAGAGAATCCAAGCCGGCAACCGGAACGCCGCCGCCGGTTTCATTACCCGGGGACCCGAAGAGTTCATCGTCCGGAGCATCGGCCTGGTGGAGACGGTGGACGACCTGAAGAACATCGTGGTGGCCCACCGTGGCGGGACTCCGGTGTATCTCTCCAGCCTGGCCCGGGTCGAGCTTCTTCCTGCCATCGCCAGGGGGGCGGCTCTGGCCAATGGGGAGGGTGAGAAGGTAGTGGGCTTGGTTTTGAAGCTCTTCGGATCCAACACCGCCGGAGTCATCGAACGTCTCGAAGAGCGAATCGAAGCGGTCAACGCCAGCCTTCCGGACGGTGTCGAAATCGTCCCCTTCTACAACCAGGCCGCTTTCGTCAAAGCCTGTTTCCGGACGGTGACCTGGAACCTGGTCCTGGGCGTGGTTCTGGTCATCGGGGTGCTATTCCTTTTCATGGGGCACTTCCCGTCAGCCTTCCTTACCATGCTGACCCTGCCCTTCTCCGTGTTGTTCACCTTCATCGTCATGCAGCGAGTGGGACTGGCGGCTGACCTCATGTCCTTCGGTGGGCTGGCCATCGGGATTGGCCTCATTGCCGATGCTGCGATCATCTATGTCGAGAACACCTACCGACACATCCAAGGAGGAATGGACCGGATCGCGGCTCTGGTTCGGAGCGGGGAGGAGGTCACCCGACCCATCTTCTTCGCCATCATCATCATCGTTCTGGTCTTCCTTCCCATTTTCACTCTTCAGGGCACCGAGGGAATCATGTTCCGCCCTATGGGTTTCGCCATCTCGGCTGCCCTCATCGGATCCCTCTTCTTTACCCTTCTGGCCATTCCGGCCATCGGGTCCTTTGTCCTTGGGAGAAAATCCGAGGAAAAACGTGAAGACCCTGCACTCTTTCGGGCCATTCGCCGCCATTACTTGAATCTTTTCGAGTGGTGCAGCGCGAGGCGGGGGCAAGTATTCCTGGCCACCGGCGGCGTATTCGCCATGGGTCTCATTCTCCTCCCCTTCATGGGCCGGGAGTACATGCCCACCCTGAACGAGGGAACTCTTCAACTCCAGGTCACCATGAACGCGAATGTCAGCCTGGAGAAATCCATTGCACAGGGAAATGAGATCGAAGGACGGTTGATGGAGATGCCCGGAGTCGAGGGCGTCCTCACACGCATCGGGCGTGGGGAGGCTGGGAGCCATGGGCACTTCGTGAACGACCTCCACATCTTGATCCAGCTCGCTCAGGGGCGATCGGCCTGGCGAAACATGGGCCTGGAGGAGATTCAGGACGAGATCAGCCATGAGTTGGAGGATCTCCCGGGCATCACGCTGAACCTTTCCCAACCCATCGCCCATAACCTGGACGAGCTCATTACCGGCTCCCGGGCCCAGCTTGCCGTGCGCATCTTCGGTGAGAACGCCGACACACTGCAACAGCTCTCCACGGAGGTGGAGGCCGTTCTCATGGAGTTGGAGGGCGCCGTGGACGTCCAGACCGCGAAGTTCACGGGCCAGAACAATCTGGTGATCCATCTGGATCGGGCCGCCCT
Organism: Gemmatimonadota bacterium; assembly: GCA_030618065.1. Taxonomy (GTDB): domain Bacteria; phylum Gemmatimonadota; class Gemmatimonadetes; order Longimicrobiales; family Gaopeijiaceae; genus JABDNZ01. Next base: position 1,750 of record JAUXEE010000134.1, on the reverse strand, counting down.
GGCCCGTCACGGCATGGACGTGGATCAGGTTCAAGGGACGGTGGAGGCAGCCATCGGCGGCGTCATCGTCGGGCAGGTGTACGAGGGCAGACGCCGTTTCGACATCTTCGTTCGGTTCCAGCCCGAGTTTCGGGCCGACATCGAGCAGATCCATAACCTCCTCATCCCCCTTCCCGATGGGGGCCGCCTGCCCCTGAATCAGTTGGCACGGGTGGAGGAGACGGAAGACGCCCGCGTGGTGAACCGGGAGGACAGCCGCCGGTTCAGTACCGTTCAGGCGAACGTCCGGGGCCGGGACATGGGCCGCTTTGTGGAAGAAGCCCAGCAAGCCATCGCCGACCAAATGGTCATTCCAGCCGGCTACACCATCCGTTGGGGAGGACAATTCGAACTCCAGGAGCGCTCTCGCCGGACCTTCATGATCGTCACCCCGTTGACTCTCCTCCTGGTCTCCATTCTCCTCCACACCATCTTCGGATCGGTGTTGGAGGCCGGAGTTATCCTCATCAACATTCCCCTGGCTCTGACGGGTGGGCTGGCCGCTCTCCTCATCTCTGGCCAATACATGAGCGTGCCGGCCTCCATCGGGTTCATCGCCATCTTTGGAATCGCCCTCGAAGACGGTCTGGTCCTTCTCAGCACCATCCGACGCCGTTTTCGAGGAGGGGACCCTGTGTCCGAGGCGGTACGGTACGGAGTAACCGCCAAGCTGCGGCCGGTCCTCATGACCACATTCACCACGGTCTTTGGAATTCTTCCCCTCCTGCTGGCCACCGGCCCCGGCGCCGAGATCCAACGGCCCCTGGCCACCGTCGTCATGGGGGGCCTCCTCACCAGCACTCTGGTGACGCTGGTGGTGCTGCCCCTGGCGTACCAAACCGTCCTGGAGCGGGACCCCACCGTCCGAAGGAGAGGAAACTCGATCCGGCACTGACCACAAGCCCCGCCAGGATCAGTGGGCCCGCCAGGATCCCTGGCCCCGCCAGGATCCCTGGGGGCCCGCCAAACCTCACCCTTTGGACCTCTCACCGAGTCGTGAAGGTGATGGGGAGGGAAATCCACACCGGCACCCGCTTGTCTCGGTTCAGGGCAGGAGTGAACTCGATGACCCCGGCCACCTTCAATGCCGCCCGGTCCAAGGCCTCGTGCCCAGAGCTCGTCTTCACCAGCGTCTGCCGCACTACCCCTTCTTCGTCGATCTGAAACCAGACCTCTACGCTACCTCCGATTCCCGCGTCCCTCAGTAGCGGAGGGTATTCCCGTGTCAGGGTTCGCTGGACCTCTGCCCTGTTCCTGATGTCAGGCCGAACCGTGAAGGGCGTGAAGATCGGGCCATCGGAGATTCCCGAAGAGAGGATGGAATCGGGGGGTGGCGGCAGCCGGTTCACCGGATTGTCCTGGAAGGTCGTGGGGGAGATGGTGATGTTCTCGTCGATCTCCACCTGAGAAGCCACCGGGGCCGCCGGCCTGGTGATGGGTTCAGGGTCCGGAGGGACGACCACATCGGGTGGAAGCTCCACCACCAGAATCTCACCCGAATCTGTGGACAGATCCTGAGCCGTAAGCTCCGGCCAGAAATTCAGGAGGGCGAAGTGAGCCGCGGTGGCCAGAATCATGGACCCCCAGAACCAGGAGGTGAAGGATTCTTTAAAGCGGTCGTTGGCAGTCATCTGGTCCCCCTGTTTTGAGACGATTCCCTCTCTTACTCCCAATGACGACCGTCGTGGGGGATCTTGCACAACCGCGTCAT
>JAUXEE010000234.1 GCA_030618065.1 Gemmatimonadota bacterium | reverse complement strand
TCGAGGTCGTGAAGTACGAAGATGGACACCCCCCCGATCTCCACTACCTCCGTCTCCTGGAGATCCGCGGTCCACTCTCCCCAGTCCATGTTCCCTCGCACGGCGGTGACCGGAGCGATCCCCTCCAACTCCACCAGGATCTCCGGGTTCCCTATGTCTCCCGCGTGGACGATGTGGTCCACCCCCTCCAGGGCCCTCACAGCCTCGGGGCGAAGGAGCCCATGAGTGTCGGAGATGACACCCAAACGCACCCGCACCCCATCTGATGCCGCCACCGGGTCGTTCCTCCTAAACCGTTATCGGGCTCGTCACTCTACCTTATGGAGATCGTCACTCTACCGTGTGCATATGGACGTCTTGCTGGGGATAGGGGATGGAGCAACCGGCGGCTTCCAACCCTTCCTTGAGGGCCCTGGTCAGGTCGAAGCGAACGGCCCAGTAGTCCTCTCCGGCACACCATGGACGGACGACCAGATTCACCGAGGAGTCGGCAAGCTCGCTGACGGCCACCTGATACGATGGATCATCGAGGACCCGGGGCTCCTCATCCAGGATCTGTTGGATGGTCTTGATGGCCGACCCTATGTCATCGTCGTAGGAAACCCCCATCAGCAGATCGACCCGGCGGATGGGATGATGGGAATAGTTATGAATGGTTCCACCGTAAATGGCGGAGTTCGGAACGACGATGTGAACGTTGTCCGGGGTGTTCATGGTGGTGGAGAACAGGCCGATGGATTCCACCTTTCCCATAGGTCCCCCTCCGGCATCGATGAAGTCGCCCACTTTGAAGGGCCGGAAGATGAGGAGCATCACCCCAGCGGCGACGTTGGACAGGGTCCCCTGGAGGGCCAGCCCCACAGCGAGACCGGCTGTGGCCAGGATGGTGAGGACCGAGGCCATCTGGATCCCGATCATGCTCAGGGCCGCCACCCCCGCCACGATCAGAACCAGGTAATAAACCAGGCTACTCAGGAACTTGCGCAGGGTGGCGTCCGTCTCGGATCGCTCCATGATCCGGCCCATGGCCTTGCGGACGGAGCCGGCTACTATTCGACCTACGATGATGACAGCCAGAGCACCCAGGAGCCTTAGCCCCCAAGTCACCAGCAGGCTTTGCCCCAGGGCAAGGATGTACTCCAACTGACCGTTTAGCTCGTTCATAGGATCTCCTTGGAAGTGGCTTATCCCTTCCCGGGCCATGCCTGCGGCCGGGGACCCTCGATGGGTCGGAGGTTCTCCCCTCCCCTGGTGGCTTCCCGAGTGTGGAGGTTGAACCTGCCTCCGGGAGGGATGAAGTAGAACCGGCCGCCCTCCCCGACCATGCTCCGGTTGTCGTAGATGAGGACGTAGGAGGCCCCGATCACCTCGAACTCATCCCCCTGGACCACAATGGCCGTGTTCTCGTCGATTCCGATCCCCAGGAGTTCGGGATGGGCCTCGATGACGCCGATGATATCGAACTGGCGGTTTCTTCGGAGAACGTGTTGATCGACGGCCGTGTTCTTGAGAAAGCCGAAGCCGACCACGTGATCGCCCATCATGAGGGTGTTGCCTTGGGTGTCACCCCGAACCAGGTACGATCCCTGAATGGTGGCTCCTGCTGAGGACCCTCCGATTACGCCCCCCCGCTCCAGGACCTTCCAGAACTCTTCCTCGGTCCGGGTCCCCAAAAAGGAGTCGGCGATATGCCACTGGCGTCCGCCATTGAACCAGACCGCGGTAGCGTCTTGAATCGGCTTGATGAACTCGTCGGTATTGGCTACGGCCGGATCCTTGGTGTGGAGGCAGGTCACGCTCTCCACCCCACTGCGCCACCAAGATCCCAGTCCGCAGTTTCCGTTGTCGTATTCCTCTCCCCCCCCCGCCGTGGGCACCACCACGATGCGGGCGTCCTCACCACCGGCCAGCTCCACGAATCGCTCCCGAATCGCCGGATCCCTCATGGCCCCTCCTACGATCACCAACGATCCGTTGGCCGGGCCCACTTCCTGGCCCGAAAGTGCCGGTACGGCCAGGAGCAGCAGGAGGGCACCCATCCACATTCTCGAAGCACAGGCCATGGTTCATTCCCCTTTTTCGTTGGAGATCGCCGGAAAGACCCCGGAGCTTAACGCTTCTTCACTGCGATGACGGCGGCCAGAATTCCAAAGAGCACGATCAGGATAAAGGGGAGAGCGGCCCTGAACTCAACGCCGCCGGCGCTCTGAAAGAAGGCAAAGCCCAGAACGCCCATCGCCAGGCTCACTCCCAATGCGAGGCTGACCCCAACGGCGACCTTGGTCCTATCCGGCCCGGCAGACATCTGGGCCATTCGGATGGCAGCTCGGATTTCCGCTCTGGTGGTGGCGGGATGGGCCTTGGTGTACTCCTCCAGGACCTTGTCGAGGAGCCCGGCAAGCTCCCGGGTCCGGGGAGAGGGGGGTGGAACCTGCGTTGGTACGACAATGGGTACGTAGATCATCGTTTTCGACCCCAATTTCAAAAGGCACTGCGTAAATATGTCAGTTTCGGACCCCAACGACCTGCACGACGGAGCCTCGACCCGTGTTCATCCGTCCTTCGTGGACCTCCCGTTCCGTTTCCTGGGCGACCAGGAGATCCAACCCCTCGAGCTCCTCTTCCAAGGTTGCCAAGGAGATGAGGCGTTCCGCGTAAGGCGGCCCGCCGGTTCCGAGGTCCAACTGCCGGGGAGTAAAGGCTTCCAGGATCAAGATCCCGCCTGGGGCCAGCCCCCTGACCACCGACTCATGGATCCTTTTTCGCAGTTCGGGAGGCAGGTGGAAAAAGATGGAGATGATTCCCTGCCACTCCCCCTCCGTCAGGTCGAAATCCTCGATGGAGGAAACCACCGTCTCGATGAAGACTTCCCGCTCCAGGGCCAGACCCTGAGCCTTGTCCATCCCAACCTGGGATCGGTCCACCCCCACCACCTCGTACCCCTGCTCCGCGAGGAAGACAGCATTCCTACCCTCCCCTTCTCCAAGGCACAGAACTCGTCCCGGGGGGATGCGATGGGCTTCTTCCCGAAGGAAGTCGTTGGGGTCCGTCCCGAAGGCCCACCCCTGCAAAGCATACCGCTCATCCCAGGCGCACATGGCATTCCGCCGAAACAGTGCACCTACCTCGCTGGCTCAACCGTCTTCGATCCCAGATAGAGAATGTCCCCCTTGGAAAAGAGCCCGTCCACCGCGAATCCGAAGCGTTCGTACACCTGCGGTGGAACACCGATATCTCCAAGATACAACTCTCCCACCGAACCCCGCGCCCTTTCTTCAAAAAGACCGCCTTTGGGCAGGGCAAGGGTGAAGGTAGCGGTGGCCTCGACGGTTGGATTCAGGGGTTCCCCGGTAGTCGCGTCCAGCCCCGAGGGAAGGTCCAGACTCAGTACGGGGGCCTTCAGACCATCGCTCCATTCGATCAATCGGGCGACCTCCCCACGAGGGGCGCCCGAGAGACTGTAACCCAGCAGTCCATCCAGGATCAGCGAGGGCAGGCGGAGGCTGTCTGACCGGTGAGAGGGCCGGTGAGAGTCCTGGCTGCCGACGTGGGTCATCCCATGGCTTCGGGGAAGCTCGACGGGAATCCCCATTCTCATGAGACTCTCGAGTTGGGCCTGTGGAACAGGCCCCAGATCATTCGGATCGCCGGCCAGACGCACCCGAACCCGGGCGCCCCATCCTGACAGGCGCCGGGCCGCCACCAGCGCCCCACCACCATTTCCCCCCTTCCCTGCAAGGACAACCACCTCCATCCCGCCAGGGTCATTTCCCAGGAACCGATGAACGGCCAGGCGAGCCAACCCCCGCCCGGCATTTTCCATCATCTGAATCAGGCTGATCCCCAGCTCCTCCTCCATGACCCGGTCCACCTCCACCATCTGCTTGGAAGAGAGGGATGGAACCGGGATTGTGGGTTCAGGAAAGTGGATCATGGAACCCCCGGGTCCTCGAAGAAGAAAGTCCTCCACAATGCCCTTCAGACTCCTGGGGCGAAGCAGGTTTCCCGTGGACGTTTTGTCTGGTACGACCTCATGACCCCCGATCCCGACTCCGCCACAGAGTTCTACACCAAAGTGGCCGGCTAAGGAGTAGGGACCTTCGCCGTCCTCCGGGACCCCCAGGGCGCCACCTTCTCTCCCTTCACGCCTGAAGACGGCCCCGATGGGGAAGTCGAGGCCCCGGGACTCGGTGACTTTTCCTGGCACGAGCTCGCCACCACCGACTACGAGGCGGCTTTTACGTTCTACAGCGAAATCTTTGGTTGGAAGAAGACCGAAGAGATGGACATGGGCGAGATGGGGATCTATCAGATGTTCGGCCCGGAAACCGACGTCGGGTTCTCTTACGGCGGCATGTACAGCCAGGAGGCG
>JAUXEE010000189.1 GCA_030618065.1 Gemmatimonadota bacterium | reverse complement strand
GTTCTGTGGCTCGTTCAGGACCACGACCACGTTTTCGAGTGGAGACGTACCCATGAGGTGAGAGCGGTCGTCGGGGGAAGAGGGTGAGTTGAGGGAGGTCGGATCAGTGGTCCTGCCCGTCATTCAGACGGCTGTCCTCTTCGGACCCACTTTCCAGTCGATCCCGCTCCTCCTCACCCTCTTTGACGGAATGGCGGAAATTTCGGATTCCCTCGCCAACACCTTTCGCGATCTGGGGGATGCGCTTGGCGCCGAAGAAAAACACCACCAGGGCGAACACCAAGAGGATCTCCATGACTCCGAAGCCAAACATGCCTACCAGTCCTTTCGGTCGAGGAATGAAAGGTCCCCGTCGCAACCCACTATTCGGGACGCCGGCGGGGAGGCTAAAGATGGCAGTCCAGCCTTCACTTGAGAAGGATCTTGGCTATGGTCTGGAGTTGCATGTTCGAGGTCCCCTCGTAGATGGCCCCGATCTTGGCGTCCCGATAGAGCTTCTCGACAGGGTATTCCCGGGTGAATCCGTATCCACCGAAGAGGTCTACCGCAGTAGAGGAGACCCGCCCAGCCACCTGGGAGGAAAAGAGTTTTCCCATGGCCGCCTCAGCCATGAAGTTCTTCCCCGAGTCCTTCAGGCGGGCGGCATTATAGATCATGAGGCGTGCCGCCTCGATCTCGGTAGCCATCTGGCCCAATTGGAATTGTACACCCTGGAAGGCGCCGATGGGGCGGCCGAATTGCTCCCTCTCCTGGACGTACTTTACCGTGTGGTCCAGCGCTCCCTGGGCCAGTCCCACCATCTGGGCCCCGATTCCTATGCGGCCTTCGTTGAGGGTCTCGATGGCGACCTTGTAGCCCTTCCCCACTTCACCGAGGACGTTCCCGGCCGGAACCCGAACATCTTCCAGGATCAGCTCCGTGGTGGAGGAAGCGCGAATCCCGAGCTTGTCCTCCTTCTTGCCCACGGTGAAGCCCTCCATTCCCTTCTCCACCAAAAAGGCGGTGATGCCTTTGTAGCCAGCCTCGGGATCCACAGTGGCAAAGACAATGAAGACTCCAGCCTCATTCCCATTGGTGATCCAGAGCTTCTGTCCGTTGAGCAGCCAATCGTCCCCCTCCCGGGTGCCGCGGCAGGCCAGAGCGAAAGCGTCGGAGCCACTCCCAGCCTCGGAAAGTGCGTAAGCGCCTACGGTATCGGTCGCCAGGCGAGGCAGGAATCTCTCATTTTGGGCTTCCGAGCCCCAGCTGAGGAGGGCGTTGACACAGAGGGTGTTCTGGACATCCACCAAGGTGCCCACGGCGGGGTCCACCCGAGAGAGCTCCTCCACGACCAGGATGGAAGTGAAGAAAGAAGAGCCGGTTCCACCCATCTCCTCGGGGACCTCGATCCCCATGAGCCCGAGCTCGAAAAGTTGGGGAAGAAGGTCGGCGTCAAGAGCCTGATTCCGGTCCATCTCGATAACCCGGGGAGCGACTTCACTCTCGGCAAAATCCCGTACGGCCTCCCTAAACATCTCCTCCTCTTCGGAAAGTGTGGTAAGGGCGGGAGCCGGATCGGTTGAATTCGGTTCAGACATGGGTTTCACCCTGTGTGTTCGAAGTCGGGAGCTTTCGATGTGGCCTGAAACATGCTCGGTGCGTAGGAGAAAACTACTTCTGGGCGCTGGCCCGGGAAAGCCGGGGTGCCCCGGGGACTAGCCAGACTTTCGGCGGGGCCTCGGGAGGCACCTTGACGCTTGCTGAAAAAGACGTCTATTGTGCCGGTCTGGTACCTATAGCATTCAACGGAGGAACAATGTCTGAGATTCCTGAAGGATTCTTCTACAGCGAAGAGCATGAGTACCTGAAGCCCACCGACGAGGAGGGGGTTTTCTTCGTTGGCGTAACCGAATACGCACAGGGCGAGCTTGGCGACGTGGTCTACATCGAGCTGCCCGAAGTCGGTGCAAGCTTCGAAAAGATGGACCCCTTCGGAAACATCGAGGCCGTGAAGGCGGTGAGTGACCTGTACTGCCCGGTGGCGGGAGAAATCGTGGAAGTGAATGCAGGCCTTGATGAAGATCCGGCGGTGGTGAACTCCGATCCCTATGGTGAGGGTTGGATCATCAAGCTTCGGGTACAGAATCCGGATCAGCTCGCCGACCTCATGGATTCGACCGCCTACACGTCCCTGTTGGGCGGCTGATTCCCTCAGCCAGGAAAGCTGCTGAGGGGGGGTACGCCCCTCCGAGCCTCGAAAACCCTAGCTGGAGAGGGAATCCCGGTCCTGGGCCCCGATCCGGCATAACGTTGGAATCTCCATTATGTCGCTGAGAATAGATCCGCAGAGTGATTTCGTGCGCCGGCACGTAGGCCCCGGAAAAGATGAGATCCAGGAGATGTTGGACTTCCTGGGATATTCCGACATGGAGGGTCTCGTGAAGGATACGGTGCCGGAGGCCATTCGGTTTCGGAGGAGTCTAGACCTCCCGGAGGCCACCCCGGAGCACCTTCTCCTGAAAGAGATCAGGGAGATCGCCGAACAAAATCAGCTATTCCGGTCCTATATCGGCATGGGATACTACGATACGGTCACTCCGGGGGTCATCGGTCGGAACATCCTGGAGAACCCTGGATGGTACACCCAGTACACCCCCTACCAGGCCGAAATATCCCAGGGTCGCCTGGAAGCCGTTCTGAACTTCCAGACCATGGTCATGGACTTGACCGGGTTGGAGATCGCCAACGCATCTCTCCTGGACGAGGGGACGGCGGCGGCCGAAGCCATGTCTCTCTTCCAGGGTCAGGCCAAGGGAAACAGGAGTACCTTCTTCGTCTCGGAGTTGTGCCATCCCCAGACCATCGCCGTCGTCCAGACCCGAGCGGAGCCGGTGGGTATCGAGGTCGTAGTCGGGGACCACGAGACGTTCGAGTTTCACGATGACGTGTTTGGGGCCCTGCTTTCGTATCCCGCTTCCGATGGCCATCTCCTGGACTATGAGGGCTTCGTGACCAAGGCTCACGAGGCGGGTGCATATGTAGTGGTGGCCGCCGACCTCATGAGCTTGGCCCTACTGAAACCGCCGGGAGAGTTCGGCGCCGATGTCGCTGTGGGAAACACCCAGCGCTTCGGTGTGCCCATGGGTTACGGGGGCCCTCACGCAGCGTATATGGCGGCTCACGCGGACTTCAAACGGAGGATGCCGGGTCGCATCATCGGCGTGTCCATTGACACCGACGGGAACCCGGCGCTCCGCATGGCCCTCCAGACCCGAGAGCAACATATCCGACGGGAAAAGGCCACTTCCAACATATGCACCGCCCAGGTCCTTCTGGCCATCATGGCCGGCATGTACGCGGTCTATCATGGGCCTGAGGGAATCCGGAGCATCGCTCAGCGGATTCACAACCTGGCGGGGGTTCTCGCCCATGGGCTGCGAGGCCTGGGCCATGAGATCGTTCATGATCTGTTCTTCGACACGATTCGGGTTCGACCCCAAGGAGTCAGGGCCGAGGCGGTCCTCCAGGCTGCCCTGGATCGGCGGATCAATCTCAGGGATTTCGGCGACGGTACCATTGGGATCGCCCTGGACGAGGGTGTTCTGCCAGGGGACGTGAACGACCTCTTCGCGGTGTTCGGTGGCGAGGGAAAAGTCTCGGCCGCTGAAGTGGCCGAGGAAGGTGTTCCCGTTGATCTCCCAGCGACCTTCAATCGAAGCTCGGAGTACCTCACGCATCCGGTCTTCAATCGGTATCACTCCGAGACGGAGATGCTCCGGTACATACACAAACTGGAGTCCAGGGACCTCTCCCTGAACACCAGCATGATCTCCCTGGGATCGTGCACGATGAAGCTGAACGCCACCACGGAGATGGTGCCTATCACCTGGCCGGAATTCGCCAACCTCCACCCCTTCGCCCCGGCGGATCAGGCCAAGGGTTATCGGCGGATCATCGGGGATCTGGAGAGATGGCTGGAGGAGATCACCGGGTTCACGGCTACCTCCATGATGCCCAACTCCGGCGCCAACGGGGAGTATACGGGCCTGCTGGTCATACGGGCCTTTCACATGGACCGGGGTGATCCCCATCGGGACGTCTGCCTGGTTCCGGCATCCGCCCATGGGACCAACCCGGCCAGCGCCGTCATGGCCGGGATGAAGGTCATCGTCGTGAAAACCGACGAATTGGGAAACATCGATGTGGACGATCTCCGGGCGAAGGCGGAGGAGCACGCCGAGAAGCTGGCGGCGATCATGGTCACCTACCCCTCCACCCACGGGGTTTTCGAGTCACGGATCAGGGAAATCTGCGACATCATCCACGAGAAGGGTGGGATGGTGTATCTGGACGGAGCGAATCTGAACGCCCAGGTGGGGCTGTCACGGCCCGGGGACTACGGGGCCGACGTCTGCCACTTCAACCTCCACAAGACCTTCGCCATTCCTCATGGCGGTGGTGGGCCGGGCATGGGCCCCATCAGCTGCAACGACACCCTGGCTCCTTACCTCCCGAATCACCCGGTGGTGAAGGTGGGGGGGGAGAAGGGGGCGGGACCCGTGGGCTCGGCTCCGTGGGGAAGCCCGAGCATTCTGCCCATCTCCTGGGTGTACATCCGTTTGCTGGGCCCTGACGGGATTCGCCAGGCCAGCGAGGGGGCGATTCTCAACGCCAACTATCTGGGCAGCAAGCTCGAGAAACATTTTCCCATCCTTTATCGTGGGGAAAAGGGAAGGGTTGCCCATGAGTTCATCCTGGACCTCCGTCCCGTCCGGAAAGACTCTGGGGTGACGGACGAGGACGTGGCCAAGCGCCTCATGGACTACGGATTCCACTCTCCGACACAGTCCTTCCCTGTCCATGGAACCCTCATGGTGGAGCCCACGGAGAGCGAGTCCAAGTATGAGTTGGACCGTTTCTGCGCAGCCATGGCCATCATTCGAGCTGAGATCGCGGAGGTGGAGAAGGGGATCGCCGATCCCGAGGACAACCTTCTCAAGAATGCCCCGCACACGTCGGCCATGATAGCAGGGGACCGGTGGGAGCATCCCTATTCCAGGGAACGGGCGGTCTTCCCCGCCCCCTGGACGAAGGACAGCAAG
>JAUXEE010000190.1 GCA_030618065.1 Gemmatimonadota bacterium | reverse complement strand
TGGGAGGCTATTCGGGATTTCAAGGTTCCCCAGGACGAATGGGCGGTCCCCTTCCTTGTCGTCGGGGACGAGGTCTTGGTAGGGGGGGCCAAGATTCCCAGTCGGTTCCCCACCATCATCGAGGAGGGGCTGGCCGCGGGAGGGATCGACCTTCCTGACTATCCGGCGTTGGTGACCTTCCTTCAAGAGAAGCAGCTTCTGGATCCACGGTATCCTGATCGGCTCATCGCCCTCCAGGCTCCGGCTCCGGCTCCGGCTTCGGAGGAAGAGGAGCCCCAAAGTGTCGAGCCGCCGCCTGGGGATTCGGTGGTGACGGAGGATCCGATGCCTGCGGAGAATCGTGGGGCGGTGGGGGATTCGGCCTTTGCCCAGGATTCGTCTGTGGTTGAGGATGCAGCCGTAGTTGAGGATGCAGCCGGGGTTGAAGATACAGCCGTAGTTGAGGACTCGACCGTGGTGAGGGGGGATGACCCGTCCGATACGTTGCCGGTCGATACCACGGGCGCGATCCCGGATCCGGGAGTCGCGGCGGGCGAAACCGGAAGTGGGATAGAGGGGCCCGGACCCGAAGAGGCGCAAGACACCGCGGTCCCGGAGTCCTTACCCGGTTCGGCGGTGTCGTCGGTACCCGATTCGCCGCCGTCGGAGGTTAGGGATTCCGCTTCCGAGACCCTCGGTACCCTTGGCTTGGCCGAGGCTGCCCGACGGCTGGAGTCCCTGACCATGTGGGACCGGTTCAACCTGGACCGGACGGGGAGCTCCCTTTCGGTCCTGGTGCTCCTGGGGATGGTGGTGAGTCTGATTCTTCGGGGATATCCCCCAAGGGTCAGAGGGCGCGAGTGGCCATCCTGGGTGCTCCCGACTCTGGTGTCGGTTGGAGTCGGGGTGGCTGCCTATCTGAGCTTCATCGAGGTCACACAGACCCAGGCGGTCTGCGGGCCGGTGGGCGACTGCAACACGGTGAACCAGAGTAAATACGCCTTCCTCTTCGGTGTCCTCCCGGTGGGGGTTTTGGGTCTTGTTGGCTATGGGGTGATCCTGGTCCTCTGGGTCCTGGGGCGTTCGGGATCAGGCAGCACGCCGCGGATGGCCACTCTGGGAATCTGGGCAGCGGCCCTTTTGGGCACCCTCTTCTCGGTCTATCTGACATTTCTGGAGCCTTTTGTCATTGGGGCTACCTGTGCCTGGTGCCTCACGTCGGCGGTGGTCATGACCCTTCTCCTGTGGGCAACGTCTCCTATGGCGGCCCGGGTTTGGCCCACCGGAACCCCGGCGTCAAGCCCGGATTGATCTCACCATGATTCCAAAGGAAGATCGGCCCGAAGGGAAGAAAGGGGGGGAGGGACTCTTCCGCTCCCATCTGCTCCCACGGACCCGGGATGGGTGGGTGGCCATCCTCCTCTTCCTTGGTCTTTTCGCTCTGGTGGAGCCACCCTTCGTCTACTCCCTGGCTAACCGGATTGAACCCTGGCTCCTGGGATTCCCCTTCCTCTACACCTACCTGCTGGTGATCTATTCGGCCCTCATCTGCGTTCTCATCTGGGCGCTGAGGCGAAGACTGTGATGGAGAGACCTTTGGGAAGCTCCACCTGTGCGGGGCCCGCCTGACATGGAGCCCTGGGTCGTCGCAACCAGCCTCATCTTCGTCTACCTCCTGGTGACCATCGTCCTTGGGGTAGTCGCGAACCGGCGTCTTACCGTGGACATGGAGGACTTCCTCCTCTACGGCAGAAAAGCCGGCTTCGTAGTCCTCTACCTCACTGTGGTGGCTACCTACCACTCGGCTTTCGCCTTTCTGGGGTCCGGCGGATACTTCTACACCCACGGAATCGGATTCTGGGCCGCCGGGACTTGGACGTTATTGGTTGGGGGCATCACGTATGTTTTGGGGAGCCGCATCTGGGCCCTGGGGAAGGCGTTCAAGTACATAACCCCGGCGGACATGTTGGCGGACTTCTACGAGAGCGAGGCCGTCAGGGTTCTGGTAGCCATCATCTCCGTCCTCTTTACCATCCTCTATATCCAGGTTCAGGCCCAGGGACTCGGGTACATCCTATCTGTGGCGTCCGGGGACCGGATCCCCTTCGAGTTGGGGACGCTGATTCTCCTGGTCGTCGCAGCCGGGTACCTGATGGCCGGAGGGCTCCGGGCCGTTTATTGGACCGACGTGGTGCAGGGCGTTTGGATGTACCTGGCGGTCTGGATCGGGGCCCTGTTTCTGGCGTTCAAGCTTTTCGGCGGCCCCTTCGAGCTCTGGCGGCGGGTGGCTGCTGAGCGGCCCGACCTCCTGACGCTGCCGGGACCGGAGGGATTCTTCACCCCCGGCATGTGGATCGGGATGGGGATCGCCCTCTCCTTCGGGATCATCTTTCAGCCCCATATGATGATCCGGTACTACTCGGCCATCGATGGAAAAACCATCAAATGGCTGGGGGCCACGACCCCCATCTATCTGATGACCCTCTACATACCCGCAGCGTTGGTGGGGCTTGGGGGTGCACTGGTTCTCCCGGACCTGGCCATTCCAGACCGGGTTTTCCCCGAGCTTCTCTTCCAATTCGCGCCGGCATGGCTTACGGGGATCATTCTTGCCGGCGCCACCGCTGCCGCCATGTCCACCCTGGATTCCATCCTTCACTCCAACATGACGGTTCTGACCCGGGACGTGTACCAGCGCTATGTGGCCCCAGAAGAGTCCCAGGCCCATTACGTCTGGGTAGGTCGGGTCATCGTCATCGGACTCATGGCCGTGGGGTATGTCCTTTCCGTGAAGACCTTCGCCTTCCTGGTGACGCTGGTGACAATCTCCGGTTCGGGGGCCCTGCAGCTCATGCCGGCGATTATCGGCGTGTGTTTTCCCGGCCGGCGGCTATTCACAAAGGCTGGGGTGTTGTGGGGTATGGGCGTGGGGTTGGCGGTGCTCTACCTGACCCTGGTAGCGGCTCCGAACCCTCTGGCGTCCCTTATCGGATCTCCCCATCCCATGGGACTCCATGCAGCCGTGTGGTCGATTCTCGCCAACTTCGCCTTGACCATCGCCGTGTCCCGGTTCACCCGGGCGCCATCCCCCGAGACCGTCTCTCGAATCCATGGGGTAGTGGAGCGTTTCGTTTACGGGGACGGGGGATAGGCTCCCGTGGCGGATCCCGTTCGACTCACCCTCTCGATTCACGAGCCAGCCACTCCCGGTGGCGCGCCTCCGGGCTCGTCGGCGGAGGTGCCCTTTCTGGTCCTCGAGCCGGGGCAGACGGTGAAGGGCCGGGTGACGGTGGACGTCCTGGAGGAGGTGGAGTTCAGAGAGGCCCAAGTCCGGTTCATCTGGCACACGGAGGGGAAGGGGAATCGCGTAGCGGGGGAAGGCGGCACCGAGACGTTGGCCCGGGGTGGAAAGTGGTTGGCGGGGACGAGCCACGGCTTCTCTTTCGAGATCACCTCGCCCTGGGGGCCACTCAGCTACGGGGGAAAGATCCTCAAGGTTCTCTGGGCTCTCGAAGTCCGTCTGGATCGCTCTCTTCTCAGGCCCGATGTGATGGAGAGTATCCCGGTCCTGCTGCAGGGGACTCCCGATCCGGAGCACGCGAGCCTGGGCCCCGTACCCCAGGAGAAGATCCGGCTGGAGGCGGTGAAGAAGGGGAGGGTGGGAAGCTGGATTGCCGTCGGATCGGTCTTTCTTCTCATGGGGGTTTTCTATGGGGCCGCCCGAGGGTGGGAGCTTCAGGCGGCAGGAAGGACCATCGTCTTCCTCCTCATCGGGGGCGGCCTCTTCATCACCTTGAAAGGGTTCTGGGGCCGCCTGGGCCGGGGGAAGTTGGGAGAGCCTACCGTGCACTTGAGCACCACGGAGGTTCGTCGGGGGGAAGAGATCCGCTTCAGCGTGAGCCTCCGCCCCGAACAGCGGACAGAGCTCCGCTCCCTGGAGGTCATCCTGGAGTGCGAGGAGAGAGTGGTCCATGGGCATGGACAATACCGGAGCCGTCACAAGCGGACGGTCTTTGAACAGCGCTTGAGCCTGGCCAAGGATCTGGTCGTCGAGCCCCACCGGGGCCTGCAGAAGAAGGGCACCCTCACCCTACCCCTTGATGCGTCCCCTTCCTTCGGCGCTCCCCACAATCAGGTCATCTGGTGGCTGCGCTTCCGGGGGGACATCGTTGGATGGCCCGATTGGAAGGAGCCTGTCCTTCTCACCGTTTGGCCCTGATCCGGGCCGGATTCTGCGGCTGCGTCCCCCCTCAATTCCCCGGCATCGTGAAGAGCTGGGCGTAGAAGTCGATCCCGTACCAGAGATTCCGGAGCCGCAGGTTCTCATCGGGAGCATGTTGCAGATCGTCGTGATTGGCGATGGGAACCATGAGGATGGGCTTCTGGAGAACGTCGGTGAACAGGTAGAGGGGCAGGGATCCTCCGGAGCCTGGAGATAGGACCATGTCATCGGTTCCCGCAGCTCGTTTCGCGGCGGCCACCACCTCTTGAAGAATGGGCAGGTCCATGGGGGAACGGGCCGCTGGATAACCACCCTCGCCGGTCACCTTGGCGATTTTCGGGTAGGTCAGCCGGGTCTCCATGTCCGGGTCCTCCCGGACGATGTGGTAGCCCTGCTTCCGGATGTGGGTCTCAACCATCTCCCGCATATGCCGGGGATCGTTCCCCTTCACCAGCCGGACTCCCAGGGCAGCGGTGGCGGTGGGAGGTATGACGTTCCTGGTCAACGGCCCGGTGCTCCCGGAGGATAGCCCTCGGACGGTCAGGGACGGGAGTTGAAGACGCTCGGGGAGAGTTTGTCCAGCTCCCTCGGTCCGGGCCAGTCCCAACTCCCGCATCAGCTCTTCGTCATACCGGGGCAGCTTCCGGAGGGCCTTGAGCTCCATGGGCCCCAAGGGCTCCACCGTGTCGTAAAAGCCATCGACCAGCACGGTGCCGTCGTCGTCCTTCATGGAGGACAGGAGATTGGCCAGCATCTGGCCTGGCACAGGAGCCCAGTTTCCATAGTGGCCGGAATGGAGGCCGCGAATGGGACCGTAGACCGTCACCTCCATTCCTGTCACTCCGCGG
>JAUXEE010000323.1 GCA_030618065.1 Gemmatimonadota bacterium | reverse complement strand
GTGCCACATCGAAAAGACTCAACACCTGGTTGATGGTCAGGGAGTCCGTTCCGAATGACTGCCCACTCATATCATTTAAGAGGTACCTCACTCCAACCTGGAAGTCCCCGGCCGGCAATATCAGGTCCTCGGTGATGCTCATGGGGGCCTTGGCGTCGGGCCGCTGGGATGTCCATGTATGCGGCTTGGAAGTCTGAGCGCCCAGGGGCTGACCGAGGGCGGAGGCAACCAGGAGGGTAAGGAAAGCTGCGAGCTTACGAACCATCATCTCTTCCTCCAGGGACACGGGCACAGGACCCGGAGGTCCGGGTAGAAAAACCAACTCATAAAGAATTTCCTCTTGTATTACAAGATGCCCTACCTTGGGGGGTCGAAACAAGCGGTTCGTTTTTCATGAATATCCGGGCCCGATTCACCTTGACCCGGGAATGGGGACTGCCCATCGTAGCTCCCTGGTCCCCACACCGTTAAGGAGACAGGAAACATGGAGGCTCCCCTCGTCGGCGTAATCATGGGTTCCCGCTCGGACTGGGAAACAATGAAACATGCGGTAGACACCCTCGAAGAGCTGGGAATCTCCACCGAAGCCCTGGCTCTATCCGCCCACCGGACTCCCCGGGAGGTGGCAGAATGGGCCTCCCAGGCGGAGAGCCGGGGTTTGGAGGTTGTCATTGCCGCTGCGGGAGGTGCGGCCCATCTGGCTGGAGTGGTGGCGGCCCACACCGTCTTACCGGTGCTCGGCGTGCCCATGAAGGCTTGGTCTTTGGATGGCCTGGACTCTCTTCTCTCCACGGTCCAGATGCCCCGGGGCGTTCCCGTGGGGACGCTGGCCATCGGGAAGGCCGGAGCCGTGAACGCGGCCCTTCTGGCGGCACAGATCCTGGGGAACCGACACCCGGAGATCCGTGAGGCCTTCCGGAAGGACCGTGAGGAGCGGAAGCGGGCGGTCCTGGATGGGATGGACCCTCGCACGTAGACATGCTCCACTTGTGCAGAGCATCCTTGGAAGCCTTATCTGAACGAGCAGTGAGGAAGAGAACCCACCATGTCGATGTTGGATGAAATCTGTCAGAAGATTGACGAGGAGATGGGCAAGTTGGACCATGAGTTGACCCGGGATCTCCCCGAGCGGATCCGGAAAGCCGTTGAACTCGGGGATCTTCGGGAGAACGCTGAGTACAAAGCGGCTCTGGAACGCCAACAGTTCGTCCAGGCCCGGATGTCACATCTTTCCCAGCGTCAGTCCGAGCTTTTCCAAATCGACGTGGAGAATCTCCCTTCGGATCGGGTCGGGTTCGGGTCGAAGGTTTCTGTAGAGGACCTCGAAATGAAAGAGGTCTTCGATTTCACCATCGTGGCGGGTGATTTCATGGACCTGGACGCGGGGCAAATCTCCCTTGCCTCTCCCATTGGTCAGGGATTGCTCGGGGCTCGAAAAGACCAGGAGGTCACCATTTCCCTTCCCAGGGGGGAGCGTCGGTATCGGGTTCTCAAGCTCCTGACGCTCCCGGAGCAGCTGGAAATGGGGTAGGATCTCCAGAGAGGACGAACCATGGCTGCCACAGCTTCAACCATGCCCCCTTTGGGGATGAAGGCACCGGACTTCACTCTCCCCGATGCCTCGGGGAAGGAGCATTCCCTAAGCGATTTCGAAGGATCCAAGGGGCTCCTGGTGGCGTTTATCTGTGCTCACTGTCCCTTCGTGGTTCACATTCGAAGAGAATTCGGGGCTTTCGGACGGGAATACCAGGATAAGGGGCTCGGGGTGGTGGCCATCGTCTCCAATGACCTTGTACGGCACCCGCAGGACGGTCCCGAGGGGATGGAGAGAGAATCGGAGGAGGGGGGATACACCTTCCCCTATCTCATCGATGAGACCCAAGAGGTGGCCAAAGCCTACCGGGCCGCCTGCACCCCGGACCTCTTTCTCTTCGACGGGGAAATGAAATTGGTGTACAGGGGCCAATTCGACGAAAGCAGACCGGGGAACGGGCTCCCCGTGACGGGGGAGGAACTGAGAGCCGCCGCGGATGCGGTTCTGGCCGGTGACCCCGTGCCCGAAGACCAGCGGTCCAGCATCGGCTGCAACATCAAGTGGAAACCGGGAAACGCCCCCGACTACTTCGGATGAGGGGATAGTACGGAGGAAAAGAAAGCGCCACCGGTCAGGCTTCCGGTGGGTCCGGGTCCAGCTCGAACTGGTCCATTTTCCGGGCCACCCATCGGAGGAGCCAGGCGCTGACCAGAAGGGCGATGGCGATCCACATGAATCCCCAGAATACCGTAGGGATCCCGGTCATTTCGGCCAACATGGCCGCATCCGAGCGCAGCTCGGGACGAGCGATGATGTCGCTCTTGATGTCGAGAATGGCATAAAGGGTGGAGGTGAGGCCCAGGCCCAGGAGTAGGATCCGATTCAACCTTTGGGAGAGGTACTTTGCGGATGCCAGAAGGGCCCCGCCAAAGGTCAGGCCGAAGAAGAGCCCGAAGGGGCTCCTGACGACGGAGAGGGTGACCAGGAGCACAAAAAGCCCGACCCCGGCGATAATCCAACGGGGGCGGAGCCAGCGCGAGAACCCCAGCATGACGAAGAGTACTCCCCAGAGAAGGCTTCCCAGATAGCCCGCCGACAGGATGACGAAGGGAATCCCGCCCACGGTGTAGGCGGCGCCCCCCTGGTTGGCGTTCAGGACGATCCGCTCCACCGAGCCTCCCGTCGCCATGGCGGCCATGGCGTGGCTGACTTCATGGAGGAGGACGACGAACAGCTTCACCGGGTAGATGACGACCGTATCCCACAGAGTCCAGAGGAGGATGAAGTAGAGAAGGAATCCCGCCAGGAAGGTGACGCGTTTCTTGGTAAGGGGACTCATAAGCCTTTGGACTCCGTGGATCTAGGTTGCGGAAAAGGGGATCATGGTGAACACTCTCTCCTTACGAAAGGGCTCGGGATGGG
>JAUXEE010000283.1 GCA_030618065.1 Gemmatimonadota bacterium | reverse complement strand
TAGACCCAGGCTCAGAAATGGCGGTGAGTTACTATCTGTCGATGGCGCCGCGGTTTCGATCCATCAAACAGTAAGACGGCGACAGTCGCGGCCGTCAGCATTCTTCCCAAAGGAGCTCCTCGAGGTTTAGCCCCTCATCAAAAGAGAGGCCTAAGCCTAGCTTCAGAGTCCAATCGTCCTGGACCTGAACATGAACCGCCACGTTCCCGTCGGGCTGGGTCTGGCTGTTCACCTCCGCCCACTTGATGAAGGGCCGGGCCCGAAGGGTCCGACCCGACTCCTCGATGAGGAAGGGATCGTAACAGTCGCCTTCCTCGAACAGGAGATCGCTCCGGATGTAGCTGTCCTTTGTGTTTGTGTGGATCTTGTTGGCCAGCCGGTAAAGCCCCTTCACAAAACCCCCCCCACCCAATACCCATCGGATAGCTGGTTGGCTCATGATCCCTCTCCGGAAAGCTGAATGCCGTTCTCGCACTGGTTTGGGGAAACGTACGCACAGAGACCCGGGGGTGATATTACCCCTTCGTGGTGCACGGTGAGGCAAAGAGTCAATGGTGGGCGCGAACCTGGAGACAGGCTAACGCCCAAGGGATAATCTGGAACCACCCACTGGAAGGCGCAACAAGATGCCGGGGGCGCTCGGCTCGCTCTCCCGGCGTCGCCGAGAGACTTCTGGAGTCTGGACGCCGAGATCACCCCCCGCCCAGCGAGAGGTACCAGGCGGTATCCCAGTCCGAGCCTACACCGAATCCCACCAAGAACGGGCCGACTAGGGTGTCGACACCGATGAAGGCACTGGCGCCGAACAGAAGGTCCCCGGCGTCGATCTGGCCACTTTCGGCCCAGATGTTCCCGGTCTCGGCCGTGGCGCCGACCCTGAGTTGCCGAAGGAACTTGTAGTCGGGCCAATGCCGCACCCTGCGGTCGTAGCGCAGGTACGCCAGCCCCAGGTAGCGGCCGGAGATGGCGGAGGTCCCGAGGCCAGACAACCGTCCGATCCCACCCAGACGGAAGTGACGGTAGAGGGGTACCGCGGTTCCGAAGCTCGTTCCGGCCTCGAGCCCCAAGCGGAGGGCATTCGGACCGCGGGAACCCCCGACGGACCCTCGGACCGAGGCCACATGAAAGCTCTGGTCGCCCACGGACCAGTCGGTGGCAGCGATCCAGCTCACCTCCAACTTGGTGCCGTGGCTGGGGAAGTAGGGATGGTCCAGGCGATCGACCAGAATCCGGGTCTCGAGGCTGACCTCGTCGTCGTCCAGGTCCACGTCTGCGGTGTCCCCAACCTGGGTCTTTCCGTCCAGGCCGACGTATTGGGGCGTGACACGGACCTCAGCCGAAGACCCGATGTTGAAGCCGAGAGATCCAGCCAGGCGATGCCACCGCCCTCGGGCCAGGAACGTTCCCTCGTTGACGTCGAACTGGGGCCGGGTAGTGAACCGGTGGAAGGACGCCTCGAGGGCCCCGAAGAACCGACCGGCATTATCGAGGGGCTGGTAGAGGTCGCCCGCGATGGAGAGCGAATCCCCCAAGGTACCCGTCAGCCGGATTTCCCCGCCCCGCCCGTTCACCGGGCCGGCAAGATAGCTGAGGGTGAGTCGGTACCCGCTCTGTCCGGAGAGGTCGTCATACATCCGAAGTCCCGACCGAAGGTACCGGGGGCCCCAGGGCTTGTCCTCCAGCAGGATCTCCAGGCCAACCTGGCCGCTCTCCCGGACGAACCGGTATCCAACCCTCTCGAACCAGCCCAGTCCGTAGATCCGCCCCAAATCTCGCTGTAGGAGCTCCGCGTCGAGCGGTTCGCCGGGCCGGAGTCCAAGTCGGGAAAGGATGACCTCCTCGTTCAGGGCCGTTGAGCCGGACACTCTGATGAAGTCGACGGTGGGGAGGTCGGTGGAGGGGTTCACTCGGCCTGCGCGGAACCGCTCCCACGCTGCCTCAGAGAGAGCGTAGCGGGCGAGTTGGTCCTCGAATCGGCGGGCCTCTTCTTCGCCGTATTGAACTGTCTCCATGATCCGGTCGAAATCGAGCGTCTCGATCCCGTGGAGGTCCGGCCACATGAGGACATCCTGGTCCCGAAGCTTCTCTCGGGAGCGGACCTGCCCTCGCTCGACCAGGAGGTTGTTCATGCGCGCGGTGACCTCCAGTGCCGTCTCGAACTCCTCCTTCTTCTGAAGCGGGCGGGGCATCTCGACGGCGATGATGACGTCCGCTCCGGCCTCCAGCGCCAACTCCACAGGGAAATTCATGGCGATTCCTCCGTCCACAAGCAGGAGGTCGTTCAGGGCCACCGGCGCGAAGATCCCGGGGAGAGAAAGGCTGGCTCGAATGGCATTGGCCAGGCTGCCCTCCTCCAGGATGACCACCTCACCGGTAACGACGTCAGCCGCTACCGCCCGGAAGGGGGTCGGCAGTCCGTCGAACGTGTCGATCCCGGTGACCGGGCCTGTGAGCATCTGGAGCAGGAAGTTGAGGTTCTGGTCCGGCAGCAGCCCCCGGGGCAGCTGGGGGCTGAATCCCTTCGCCCCCAGCTCCAGGTCCAGGGTGAGAACGGGATCCTCCCCCTTCCGCCGCATGGATCGGTCCCGCCGGGGGGGACGTGCAGCGAACATGCTGCTCCAGTCGATGGCGGCCATGACCGACTCCAACCCTGCGGCATCATAGCCCACCGAGTACACGCCCCCTACCACCGCACCCATGCTGGTTCCCAGGACCAGGTCCACCGGGACCCGCATCTCCTCTAGAACCTTGATGACCCCCACATGGACGCCACCCCGAGCCCCCCCACCGGCGAGAACGAGGGCTACGCAGGGCCGGTCGAGGCCCTCACAGGCCTTGCTCTGGGCTACGGCGTGCTGAGTGGGAGCCAGAGCCAGAAAGAGAGCGCCGGCGATGATCGTTACTTGAGAGGTCCGGCGGATCCGGGTCATAGAGTTCGCCGTCGGGATGGGAAAGGGATAAGGGCCAGGAAATTCAACCTGGATAATTCACCGCTTGGATAGTCGAGGCCTATTCGGAACGTAAAAAGCCCATGGCGTATCTCCTTACGGCGCAATAAGTTGGAGGTGTCAAACAGCCTTCTTGTTACGACGCAAAGGCGACACGCCATGGGTGAAGTTCAAGGTACGCTCTTTCCGCTGGAATTCAACCGTTCCGTGAAGCTGCGCTCGACCCCCGAGGGCCTCACCGCCGACGACGGGGCCGTGCTGCTGAGGGAGGTAGGCGAGCGGTTGGGGCTGTGGTTGCTGCTCGACAGAGCGCTCGTGGTCTTCCTTCGCCTGGATCCGGCCTTCCGTCTGGCGGTTTCGAAACGGCGAGGCGAGAGTCCCTTGCTCGCGGGGCGCCACGGGCGGGAGCCCGAGGGGCTGGCGTCGCAGGCCACGCTCTCCAGGTTGATGGCGGCCCTGGGCGAGGGGGAGAACCGCAAGGCACTGGTCGAAGTGCTCTGCGCCTGGGCTGCCCACCGGGCCGGTCTCAGCCGCGAGTGCCCCAGGGAAGAGATCACGGTGGACCTGGACTCTCTGCCCACGGAGGTCCACGGCCATCAGCCGGGCAGTGCGTACAACGGTCACTACCGCTGCTGCTGCTTCCACCCTCTGGTCGTGTCCTGGGAGTTCGGCGATTTCCTGGGCGGGATGCTGCGGGAGGGCAATGTTCACACCTCGACCGACGCCCTGGAGTTCATCCTCCCCTACCTCGGGTGGGCCGC
>JAUXEE010000306.1 GCA_030618065.1 Gemmatimonadota bacterium | reverse complement strand
CGAATAATCCGATGGGTGAGAGAAGATAGTGGTGATGATCTCGTCTCTCTGATCACCCTCTCCCCTGGCCTCATGATAGGCCCTCACCATGGAGGCCATGCCCAAAATGGCGTGAGAGCCTCCCCCGGGTTGGAAGCTGAATCGGTCCAGGCCGGAGATCTCGCGTAAGAAGAGATCGAGCTGGTGGATGATCTCCAGGATTCCTTGAGCCGTTTCCTCGGGTTGGAGTGGATGCAGCGCCGTGAACTTGGGCGAGGTTGCGAACTGTTCGTTGATCTTCGGACTGTACTTCATGGTGCAGGTGCCCTGTCCGATGTCCACGTTAAGGTCTGCACCCAGGTTCTCTTGGGACAAACGCAGGTAGTGCTTCACCACCTGCATCTGGCCCAACTCCGGTAGGGCCGGCGGCTCCTTCCGGATCATGTTGGAGGGGAGGGTTGACATGCCATCCCCTACCTCCGCCTCAATCGTGGCGTCGGCCTTTGGCATCAGAACACCCCGCTCACCCGGCTGGCTGAGCTCGAAGATGATGGGCTCGTCCCACTTCGCCTGGTGGAACTTCCTGAGCTTCGTATTTAGATCCATTCCCATGGTTCGCCTTCCCTATTAGGACCGTTTCGGGGGCATCCGATCGTTACACATGAAGGGCTTTGTCCAGAGCCTGAACCAGCCTGTCGATATCCTCTTTCTTGTGGATTTCGGTCACGCAGATCAGCGCAGCGCTTCCCAGATCTGGGAAGGATGTCGAGATATCCAGCCCGCCGAAGATCCCCTCCTTCAGGAGAGCCTCGTTGATGTCTTGGACCGACTTCCCGGATGGACTGTAGTCGACGACGAACTCCTTGAAGGAGTGGGCCCCGGGGAAGGGGAACCGTACACCGTCGAGGGCGGAGATCTTCTTTCGGGCATAGAGGGAGTTCTGGAGGATCGTTTGCCCGATGTCTTTCATTCCCTGCGGTCCCGCCAAAGCAAGGTATACTCCGGCGGTGATGCCCCAGAGGGCGGTGGCCGTACCGATGAACTCTTTGGAGTTCTCCCGGTCGGCAAATGAGGTGCGGTCGAAGGTGACGTCCCCAAAGCCGTACTCACCAGCTTCGCTTGTGGACTCAATGCCGAAAAGACGAGAGGGATACTCCATGACGAAGCGTTCCTCGTCACGGGTGGCGATGTAGCCGGCCTGGCCTCCCCCGAACTGCATGTGCATGCCCAAAGGTTGAATGTCGCCACACGCGATGTCCGCTCCGTACTGGCTCGGTGGTGTCAGAATTCCCAGGGAGATGGGGTCCGCTCCTACCACACTCAGGGCTCCGGCATCGTGTGCCATCTTGGAAATGGACACGCCCTGGTCGTCGATGCCCCCGAGGTAGGAGGGATTCTCGAAGTAGACGCAGGCTACCTCGCTGTTCAGCATGGCCTCGAGCTGAGTCAGCTCCACTCGCCCTGTGTCGGGGCAATGTCCGACCAAAGAGATCTTGACGATTCCTTGGCAGTAATTTCGGATGGCGGAAAGGCGTTCGGGCGCGATGGTGTCCGCCACCAGAGCCTCTCCACGGCCAGTGATTCTGGCGGCCATGCGAATGGAGGTCGAGGCGGCCTGCAGCCAGTCATAGGTGGGTACATTCACCACGTCCATGTCCAGGAGCTCAGCCATCATGCTCTCATATTCGAAGAGTGCCTGGAAACGGCCGTGGTCTTCGAAGGGCTCGCCAGCGTATCCGGTCAGGAACTCCGACCGGCCCTGAACCTCATCACAGACGGCAGGCACATAGTGTTGCCAGCACCCGCCTCCTAAAAAGCTGATGTTCTCTTCGCAGGTCTGGTTTTTGGCGAGGAGCCTATGGACGTGCCGCTTGAGATCGCTTTCTGCCACCAGGGGTTCGGGAAGGTTCATATCTCCCGGGAGCCTCAGCTCAACCGGGATGTCCTGGTAGAGCTCCTCGATGGAGGCCGCTCCGATTTCGGCCAACATCTCTCTTTGGACTTCGGGCACGGAATTCGGGATGTAGGGGTGTACCCTTTCCTCGTCTTTCCTCATTTCCGGTCCTTTCTATGCCAATCCACCACTCTATGCCAAACCACCACCGTCCACCACGAGAGAAGCTCCCGTTACCCAGGTGGACATGTCGCTTGCGAAAAAAAGGACTGCGTTGGCCACGTCGGTAGGAGTGCCCACCCTGCTGAGGGGACGATCGGCCGCCGACCGCATGAATTCATCGTGGTCTTCCCCCAATTGCTCGCATTCACTTCTGAGCATGGGGGTGTTTATGTCACCTGGACAGACACAGTTGACACGGATGTTGTGTTGGCCGTGGTCGATGGCCATGGCTCTGGTGAGATTCAATACACCGCCCTTGGCGGCGCAGTACGAGACGGCGTCTGGCCCACCCTTGAGGGACCAACCGGAGCCGGTATTGATGATGCTGCCTCCATCTCCGGCGATCATGTGGGGAATGACGTGATGGGAGAGGAGGTAGGTGCCCTTCAGGAGCACGTTCAAAGCCAGGTCCCACTCCTTCTCCGCTAGCTCCACCGTGTTCTTCCTGATGGCCACACCAGCGTTGTTGAAGAGGACGTCGATCTTTCCGAAATCGGTGATGATCTCCTTCGTTACCTGGCTGCAATCGGTGTCTGACGTCACGTCGCAGTGGTAGTAGGAGGTTTGGAGACCACGCTCCTCCAGACTTCGTACTGCGTCTCGACCCCTCCCGTCGTCGATGTCCAGGAGGGCCACTTCCGACCCAGCTTCCGCCAGCCGGGACGCGGCGCCAAGGCCAATCCCGGAGGCGCCACCCGTGATGACCGAAACCCTCCCCTCGAGTGAGGTGAGATTGTTGATGGTCTGCTGCGTATCCATAGGCTTATTGTGCCCCTAGGGTTGGAGTGCGGGGGATACTAATACATGGGCGTCGAAACTGTCCAGAGTGGCGGTGGGGCGTCCGAAGACCCAATGCCGCCGGGCCCGTTCGTGGACTGGGAGGTCGGTGCACGAGGCCGTCCAGGAGGTTGCCGAGCGCTTCCACCTCGAAGTGGACGGCGTCGATACCGGCCTGGCTGAAGTGGGGTTCCCCGCGCTCGGATCGGGCGATTGGGTCACCATGGCGCGGAAAGCCAAGGTCGCCATCCTCGCCGAAGACCCGATTGAGGGATACTCGTTCGGTTGGGCCTGGTACACTCTCGACCAGCAGTACCAGATCCCGGTGACGGTGTTGCGTGTGAGCTCGGTCCCAGACAAGCCCCTCGAGGGTATTGTCAACTT
>JAUXEE010000060.1 GCA_030618065.1 Gemmatimonadota bacterium | reverse complement strand
GGCCGAAGCAGAAATCCTAGAACTCGTATTGCAGTCGTAGCATCAGAAGCCTGCCCAACTCAGGGGCCCCGATGAATTCCTGATGAAGGTTATCGAAGATGTTCGTGGCCGTCAGGGTGAGGGTGGCCTGGGGAGCCATGGGCAACCGATAGCCGAGGTTGGCATCGAGAACGGTGTACTGGTCGACCAACCCGATGTACACCCCGGAGTTCATGTTGAAGGCGTCGCTATACCTCACCTGACCTTCCACGGTCCAACCGGAGGCCACGTCACTCCACCGGGCCGAGAAGGATCCTTTCTTCGCGGGAGCATTCAGTGAGATGTCCTCTGAGCTGGAGCAGCTTCCATCCTCGTTGAAGTCGAAGCACTCCTCACTGACGTAGGAGGCCGAAGCCCTGAAAGAGAGGCGGTCGTCGATGATGAGCTGGGCCGCCACGTCCGCCCCCCAGAAGTCCACGTCACCGAAGTTCCGGTAGGTGAGAATCAGGTCTTCGTCGGACCGTTGGTCGGGAGCGATGGTGCCGATAGGAAGTGGGCCCAGATTCGTGGCCAGGGCCGTGGCGATGGCTGCGGCCTGTGCAGGCCCAACGACAGGGGTTAGCTGACCCACCACATAGGCATAGATACTCGGGCCGTCCATGAACACGTTGGGCGTTTCGGTCCGGAGGGGGCCTACGAAATCGGTCACCTTGCTGTAATAAACGTCAGCCGAGAGGAGGAGACGGTCACTGGCCATCCCCTTGTAGCCCAACTCGAAGGTGTTGGTGATGGTGGGCTTCATCCGGTCGATGGCGGTGGGTCCCTCCAGGTCCGGCGCGAATCCCAGCTCTTCCTGGTTGAACCGGAGGAGGTACGTGGCGATGTCCGGGTTGTCATTCAGCAGGAAGGGCAGAAGAGGTCCCAACGAAGGATCGGCAGCGGCCGACGCCTGCATGAAGACATTCCAGAGTGGCCCCGGCCCGCCGGAGCTGAGCTGGCTTCCCGGGATGAAGGGGGTGTACATGCAGAACGTACCCCCGCAACGGTCGTTGAAGGTCAGCCCCGTCTCGGGTACCCCGAAGGTCCTGATGTCGTAGCCCACGCCGAACTTCGGGACCAGACCGAAGGGATCCTGGGCGGCTAGAAGGTCCAGGAAGAGGTTGTTGGTGGTGGGCGTGCTGAAGGCTCGGTTGAAGGTGGCCCGGAGGGTCTGGTTCTCCGTCGGAGTAAAGACCATGGCCGCCCGTGGGGAGAACACCAGGTCCTCGAGGCGGCTGTGGTGATCCACACGAAGAGCCGCCACCAGCTTGAAACGGTCCGAGAGGCTGGTTTCAGAATGGAAGTAGCCACCGATCTCGTCGATGATATCGTCGTCCTCGTTACTGCCCGTGATGGTACCGTCGGTTCGAGGCTCCGTCCTCTGGATGTCCACCCCGTAGATGAAGGACTGCCGCTCCCCCAGGTCGAGCCCGTGTTGAATCTGTCCGGCCATCATCCGGGACCTGTCTCTAATCGGCATCCCGGTCTGGAGCAAAAAAGTGTCGCCGGCGTCGCTCTGATTCAGGAAGGCTTGGGCAAAAAGGCGCCCCGACGTGAACCGGCCCTGCACGTATTTGTAGCCCCAGTCGTCGGCTTGCGCGGCACCCAGCCCCGTGAGCTCGATGCTCTTGGCCACCATGCTGTACCCGGCAGATAGAACGAACTCCGAGTCCTCGGAAAGGCGGTGATCGAAGCGGAGCTCGCCCGAGTATCGCTCTGAAGTGAAGTCCCGCTCACCGGCGGGGTACCCACCGAGCTCCTCGAGAGCGTCGATGTATTCCCAGTCGTCCCCCTTCATGTACTCTCCGGAGAACTTGATTCCCGTCCGCTGGTTGATGAGGTGGGCGTACCGGAATCCGGTCTGAAAAACGGATCCGGCGTCGCTGTTCTCTTCATTTCCGGACCGGATACCCGAAGATAGGTACACCGTCCCCCCTGGGTCGTCGATAGGCGACTTGGTGATGATGTGCATTACGCCGCTGGCCGAGTTCGGCCCATAAAGGGCGGCGCCCGGTCCCAGAAACACCTCGATCCGATCGATATCCAGATCGGTGGAGGCGATCATGTTGTTGGCGTTGAACCGGAGGGAGGGGACGTGTGTGTAGCGGTTGTCCGTCATGAACAGGAGGGCACCTGAAAAGACGTTGTTGAACCCCCGGGCCACCACGTTGCTTTGGGTCAGCCCGGTATGAGCGATATCGACGCCGGGAAGGCCTTTGAGATGCTCCACGGGGCTGATGGCGATCCGCTCCCGGATAGCCTCGGATCCGATGGTCTCGATGTGGGCCGGAGCGTCCAGGGCCTTCTCGGATTGCCCGGAGACGGAAACCACCAGGGGATTCAGCTCGTGAACGTAGCTCCTCAGCGTCACAGTCAGGAGTGGGTTCTGCCCTGCGCCCACCGGGACCCCGTCCACCCGGTGCGTCCTGTAGCCCGCGTGAGTGAAGATCAGTGAGTAGGTGCCCGGGGCAAGATCGAATTGGAATCGCCCCTGGGCGCTCGTCAGAAGCCCGGTGCCTTCGCTCAACCCTCTGACCTCGACTTGCACGTCGGGAATAGGTGTTCCCGCCTCGACGTCAGTGACCGTGCCCGTGAGAGTCCCGGTCTGAGCCGCTAGAGGTAGCCCTGAGATAGAAACCAGGAAGAGGGCCGCTAGGAGGGAACGCACGCCAACAGATAAGCGCATGGGAGGACCTCGCGGTTAGAGAATATTTTTGCCAGGTAGAGAGGTGAACGACCGGCAAAGCCCGTCGTTAATCACAATCTGAGGCACCGGAAGGGAGGCTTCAGCACGGCTTCCCCCCAGAGCCGTCGCTTCTCATTTGGGACCAATGAGGCCGAACATCTGTTTACGGGAAGGCAAGGTAAACCCGCACTGGCCGGTGGGCAACGTTATTGTTACAGAGGACTTAACCCGATCTCTTGCCCGAGGGGAGACATGAGACGCTTCGGATTCCTCCGCCGTATCCTTCTGCCGGGGTTCGTATTCCAGTCCGTGGTCATTGCCGGAGGCTACGGGACCGGGCGGGAGTTGGCCGAGTTCTTTCTTATGGAAGGTCCTGTCGGAGGGCTTCTGGCAATGGCCACCAGCACCCTCCTCTGGAGCCTGGTTTGTGCGGTCACCTACGAGTTGGCTCGATTGGGGGGGACCTTCGATTACCGGACCTTCTTCAAGGGGCTTCTGGGGCCCGGGTGGGCCATTTATGAGGTGGCCTACCTGGTCTTCATGCTACTGATTCTCGCGGTGATCGCCGCGGCGTCGGGATCTCTCCTGGAGGAGACCTTCGGGCTTCCCTACTGGTTGGGGGTTGTGGGGATCATGGTGGCCGTGGGCGCACTGTCTTTGGGAGGAAGCCGGATCATCGAGAGGGTGATGGCGGGTTGGTCTGTGGTCCTCTACGCTGCCTACTTGGTCCTTTTCTTCTGGTGTTTCCACCGCTTCGGCGACCAGATCCTCTCGGCCCTGCATGCACCGGCGTCGACAGGCGACTGGGGATTTGCCGGTGTCCGGTACGCTGCCTATAACATCGCCCTCATTCCGCCCCTTCTCTTCCCGGTCCGGCACCTGAAAAATCGAAAGGAGACGGTCCTGGCCGGAATCCTCGCCGGTCCCATCGCCATGATCCCCGGACTCCTCTTCTACCTCGCCATGATGGGCCAGTATCCGGCCATTCTCGACCGGCCCGTACCGGCGAATTTCCTCTTGGAGCTTCTGGGCTCCCGAGCTTTTCAGATCGCATTTCAGGTGGTCCTTTTCGGCACCCTCATCGAGACCGGGGCCGGCCTGATCCACGGGATGAACGAGAGGATCGCACACGCCTTCAGGGAGAGGAAGCGTGAAATGCCGAGGCTGGTCCGTCCCTCCCTGGCCATGGGCCTGCTTCTGGCGGGGACCCTCCTGGCTGGGGTCGGGCTGGTGGACCTCATCGCTCGCGGGTACGGAACGCTGACCTGGGTATTCCTGTTGGTCTATGTGGTGCCGGTCTTGACGCTCGGCCTATGGCGAATCACCCGCTTTGAAGAGGGGTCTTCGCAGAGTCCCTGACCTGCGTCAGCCTCAGAGTCGCGCCGATTCCGAAAAGCGGGCCAAGGGCAAGGACCGGGAAGGTCCAGGCCCACCCCAACGCCTCCGTGACCAAGGGGAGCCCTTGGATGGTGACCATGGTGAGAAGGAATCCCATGGATGTCTGAAGAGTCAGAGCCGTCCCAACGGCTTCCTGGGGAGCCACCTCGGTCACGAGGGCGCTGAATTGAGCCGAATCGGCCACGACGAAGAAGCCCCAGATCCAGGTGAGGGGGGCCAGAATCCAAAAGCTCCAGCCGAAGAAGAAGCCGACGGAGATGGAACAGGCCCCGCTGGCCAGCATGGCCAGTTTCACCAGCCGCTCCCTTCCGATCCGGTCGGCAGCCCATCCTCCCCAGACGCACCCCAGACCTCCGGCGGCGATCGCCCCGAAGGAGGCCAATCCCACCAGGAATGCTTGGGGCTCTCCGCCCCCTCCTTCGGCTGTTGCGTGGGCACTGGCCAAAAGGAAGGCCGGCACCCAGGTCCACATGGCGTAAAGCTCCCACATGTGTCCCAGGTAGCCGAGGATGGCCAATCGTGTTTCCCGGTGGCTCACTACCCGGGTCACCAGCCCCCAGGAGAAGGGCGCACGAGAAAAGGTGAAGGGGCCGTCCCGGTAGGATGTAAGAACCAGTACCCCTCCGACAATAGCCCCCAGGGAGGCTCCCATGACCACCCCTTCCAGGCTCACCTCAGGTAGTGCCCTGAAGAGGTAGGGCGTAGCCTTCCCCACCGTCAAAGCCCCTACCACGGTACCGATGGCCAACCCTCGGCTCTGCCGAAACCAGGTGGAGATCATCTTCATGGCCGGAGGATAGACCCCCGCCAGAAAGAACCCTGTCATAAAGCGAGCCGGAAGGGCAGCCGGGAGGCCAGGGGCCAGAAGGAGGAAGCCGTTCGCCGCCCCTGCCAGGAGAGCGGTACCTGCGAAATAGTGTTTCGAGGGAATGGTGTCGGCCAGGTTCAGAAGAGCCGCAATGGCCGTTCCCGCTACGAATCCGAGCTGAACCGCTGTGGTGAGCCAACCCACTTCCGACCCTGAAAGCCCCCAGCGGGCCTGCAATTCGGGACTGATAGCGCTGGCCGTGAACCACACGGACATGGCCAGAAGCTCGGCCAGGGAGAGGAGGGCCAGGACTCTCCACCTCATGGTCTATCTCCCGGGGCCTCTCTGTATCGGCCTCAAATCAGGGAACGCACCGATTCGTGCAGCCTCCAAAGCTCGACGGAACTCTCCGACCTGCCCGCCCAGAAAGGCGTTGAATCGAGACACGACCCGGTCGAGGCTCTCCCCTGTCCGGGCCAGGGTTATCCGTTCTGCTTCCGTCGGCACATCCCTGGTGGATGCCATGGAGAAGATGGTTCTGCTGTTTCGGCTGACTTCTGTCACGGCCTGGTCGAGGCGTACCATTTCGCCCCTCAAGGAGTCGGCCCGGGCCCGGACTCCCTGAGCTTCCGGGTCCCGTCGTTCCCCCAAAAGCTCCTCCACCCGCTCCAATCCGCCTGTAAGGGATTGGAGCCGTTCCCGAAGATCTTGGAGAGTGCGGGCCAACCCCAGTCCCTCTCGAACCGCGTTCCGCTTCTGGATCCTGTCCGCCAGGGAGATCTCCACCCTGGGATCCGGAAGAACCTCCAGTCGATTGGAAGATTCGGCTCCTCCAACCCTCACCCGGATCTCATAGGTGCCAGGGAGCACCTCCAATCCTGTCGGCCTGGACCGCCCGCCTCTCCCCTCCCCACTGGAGGTGCTCGTCTCGCGGAGGTCCCAGATCACCCGGTTGAGCCCGGTCTCGGTGGGGCCTTCCAGGGTGCGGATCACCTTCCCCGAGGCGTCCAATACCTCGATGTCGGCCACCGTGTCGCTGCCCACCGCACCGCCACCCACTCCAACGCCATCCACCCCACCGCCGTCCTCCTGGGACATGCTCTCAGACACACTGTAGGTCAGCATGGCGCCAGGAGCCCGGGTCTCCCCTTGGAACATGGCGTCCGCCGCAAAATGGTACCCGTCCACAGCGGAGGTCCCTCTCAGGTAGGCCGGGGGCGGATCGTAGAGGTGGACCGGTGCCCTCAGAAGCCCAGGGGTTTCGGCCAGGGCCCGAAGGGGCCGGATGTCGTCCAGGACATAGATGGCCCGTCCGTGGGTGCCGATGACCAGGTCGTGATCCCGTGGGTGGATGACCAGGGATCGGATGGGAGCCGGCGGCACACCATGACGCCAGAGGAACCAGTCCTCACCCCGGTTCAGGCTCACGTACAAGCCGAACTCCGTGCCCGCGAAGAGCAGATTCGGGGTGACGGGGTCCTCCTCCAGGGTGTGAACGAACCCCCAGATTCGATCCTGGTCCGCGATGTTTCGCCAGCGGCGACCGTAATCCTCCGTCCGGTAGATGTAGGGCTCCCAGTTACCTCGGCGGTGGTCATCGAAAACGACGTAGGCCGTGGCGCTGTCGTGTTTCGAGGGCTCGATGTGGGGAACCCATGTACCCTCGGGTACGTCCCGTATGCGCTGGCCTACCTCCTCCCACTCTCCTCCCCCGGATCGGGTCAGGTGCACCAGGCCGTCATCCGACCCGACCCAGATCACCTCGGCCTCCACCGGACTGGGGGCGATGGTCAGGATCGTCGTGTGATTCTCGGCTCCCGTGGCGTCACGGGTTATCCCGCCGCTTTCGTCCTGCCTCTGTTTCTCCGGATCGTCGGTGGTCAGATCGCCGCTGATGATCTGCCAGCTTCCCCCTCGGTCCGTGGTCTTGTGAACGAACTGACTGCCGTAGTAGATGGTCCCTACCTCGAAGGGATCTATTGCGATGGCAGCGTTCCAATTGAATCGGAGCTCGACTCCCTCCGGAGCCCAGGGACGGATTCCCTTTCGTTCGCCGGTCCGGAGGTCGAAACGAACCAGCCCACCCCCTTGGGACATGGAGTACCCGAAGTCGGAGTCCATGGGATCGACGAGGGTGGCGAATCCGTCTCCGAAGCCCACTTCGCGCCAATGGTAGTTTCGGATCCCACCGTTCTCCCATAGATCGGATGGGCCTCGCCAGGACCCATTGTCCTGCATCCCTCCGTAGATGTTGTAGGGAATCTCCGAGTCCACGCTGACATGGTAGAACTGACCCACCGGAAGGTTGTCCACGAACCGCCAGTGATCGCCCCGGTCCCGGCTGATGTATACCCCCCCATCGGTCCCCACGTACATGTGTCTGGAATCAGACGGATTGACCCAAAGAGCATGAAAATCCGAATGCACCTCTCCACTGATATTCTCGAAGCTCTTCCCTCCGTCCTCGGATCTCATGATGCGCGAATGGAGATTGAAGAGGCGGAGCTCGTTGCTGGGATCCACGAAGATGTCGGTGTAGTAAAAGGGCCGGGAGGCCACCCCCTCCTCGTCGTTCACCGTTCGCCAACTGGCGCCACCGTCGTCGGACCGGATCAGGGCGCTCCGGCCTGCCTCCACCAGGGCATAGACCACGTCGGGATCGTTCCTGGCAATGCTCAGTCCTATTCGCCCCAACTCTCCCCGGGGAAGGCCGTCCTCCGAAGAGAGTCTGGCCCAGCTGTCCCCCCCGTCGTGCGTCACGTACAGCCCGCTTCCAGAGCCTCCGGATTCGAAAAACCAGGGCCAACGGCGAAACTCCCACATCCCGGCGAAGAGTTTGTTCGGATTCGAGGGATCCATGATGAGATCGCTGATTCCCGTCTGCTGGTCCACAAAGAGGACCCGCTCCCAGTTGGCGCCCCCGTCGATGGTGCGGTACACACCCCGCTCCTCCCCGTCGCTCCAGGCGGGCCCCATGACACCGGCATACGCCACATCCGGATCGGTTGGGTGGAGCACGATCCGGTGGATGCGTTCCGACCGTTCCAGGCCCATCAGAGTCCAGCTCCGGCCCCCGTCCATACTCTTGTAGATGCCGGCTCCCACACCGACGCTGTTCCTGGGATTCCCCTCCCCCGTCCCCACCCAAACGATGTCGGGGCTGGGCTGAAAGACAGCTACCGCCCCGATCCCCAGAACCCGCTCATCATCGAAGAGGGATTCCCAGGTTTGTCCGCCGTTTACCGACTTCCAAAGTCCCCCCGTCGCGGCTCCCACGAAGACGATGTTCGGATCCGACTCCACGGCCTCGATGGCGGCGATGCGCCCGCTCATACCGGCGGGACCAATGCTCCGTGCCCTCATTGCCCTCAGTCGGTCGGGATTCACCTCCTGGGCGTCGACCTTCTCCTGCCCGCACAGGACGAGGGCAAGGAAAAGCAGGGGCAGAATGGCCATTCGGCTCCAGGGAAGACATCGCTCCGGCATAGTCCAGCTCCTAGTGTGAGTCTACGGGGGATACTGTGTGACCCTCCGGCATTCC
>JAUXEE010000193.1 GCA_030618065.1 Gemmatimonadota bacterium | reverse complement strand
GGGGGAGGTCGGGGGAGTGGGGGAGGTCGGGGGAGTGGCAGGAGATGGCAATAAGGATCGCCGTCGCAAGTGGGAAGGGCGGAACGGGTAAGACCAGCCTGGCCGTCAGCCTGGCCCTGGCCCTCTTGGAGGAGGGAGGGCCACAGGCCGACCCGGGCCCTCCACCCCTCTTCCTGGACTGTGACGTGGAGGCTCCCGACGCACACCTCTTCCTCCACCCGGAGATGGATAGCTCCAAGGACGTAGCCCTCCAGATTCCCGCGGTGGACCGGGGCCGCTGCAGCCTACACGGCGAATGTGTAGACGTCTGCCAATACAATGCACTGGCCATTCTCGGGGGTGAGGTCCGGATTTTCCCGGAGCTCTGCCACGGCTGCGGGAGTTGCACCCTGATCTGTCCGGAAGAAGCCATCCACGAGGTTCCACGAGTGTTGGGGCACCTGGAGGCGGGCTGGTCCGGCGGAATCCGCTTCGCCCATGGAATCTTGAATGTCGGGGAGGCCATGGCCGTTCCGGTGATCCATGACCTGAAGCAATGGGCCACCCCCCAGGCCGACCAGGTCACCATCCTGGATGCCCCACCGGGCACTTCGTGCCCCATGGTGGAAACAGTGGCGGGATCAGACTTCGTCCTCCTGGTGACCGAGCCCACCCCCTTTGGACTTCATGACCTGAAGTTGGCGGTGGAGGCTATTGGGGAGCTGGGGATTCCCATGGGTGTCATCATCAACCGGGATGGTATTGGGGACCGGGGCGTAGACGAATTCTGTACGGCGGAGGGTTTGCCGGTCCTCCTGAGAGTGCCCTTTCAACGAGAGATCGCTGAAGAAATCGCCAAGGGAGGAACGATTTTAGGTGTCCGGCCGGAGTACGGGGAAGTGTTGCGGCAGATGATTCGACAGATCACCGCGACGGCCCCGCAGCCGGAGAGTGGGGAACCCACTTCCGCGGGAGACGGGATGTCCGAGGGGCAGGTGGAATCATGAAGCAACTCGTGATTCTGAGTGGGAAGGGTGGGACCGGGAAAACCGCCGTAACGGCAGCCTTGGCCCAACTGGCCCACCAGGATCCGACGATGCCCGGAGTTGTACTGGCCGATGCCGACGTGGATGCCGCCAATCTGGAACTCCTGGTGGGAAGCCACCTGGAAGAGGAAGGGCCGTTCCCCGGCGGGACTATCGCCGAGATCGTTCCGGATCTATGTACCGGATGCGGAATCTGCCAGGCGGTGTGCCGTTTCGATGCCATCCGGGAGATCCCGGAAGAAGGGGTCTTCGAGGTAATCCCCGTAGCCTGTGAAGGATGTGCGAGCTGTTTTTACCAGTGTCCAGAGGGCGCCATCCAGCGAATCCCCCAGCTGGCCGGCCACTGGTTTCGCTCTTCCTCTCGCTACGGCCCCCTCTTTCACGCCCGGCTTCGCCCGGCCCAGGAGAACTCCGGAAAGCTGGTCACCCTGGTAAAGGAGAAGGCCAGAGAAGCAGCACTCGAGCGGAACATCCCCCTGGTGATGGTGGATGGCCCACCGGGAATCGGCTGCCCGGCAATCGCCGCCGCCACGGATTCAGATCTGGCCCTCATCGTCACGGAACCAACCGTTGCCGGCATTCACGATCTGGAACGGATCGTGGGAATGACGCGCCACTTCAGGATACCCACCCTGGTCAGCGTGAACAAAGGAGATCTCCACCACCGGGGGAGGGAGGAGATCGAAGACCGTTGCCGGGCGTTGGGACTAAGGACGCTTGACTGGATCCCCTTCGACGAGGCGGTCACCGAGGGCATGGTCGCCGGGAAACCGGTCACGGAATACCAACCGGATTCCGGAGCTGGCCTGGCGATGGCTCGCGTGTGGGGGGAAGTGAGAGAAGCCCTGAGAAATGGGGCGACTACAGAAAAGGAGAGAAGACCATGACCGAGATCCTCTTGAACACAAACGAGATGGAATGGGAAGAGAGTGAGGCGTATCCCACCGGTACGATGATGAAGGTCCTCCGGGACGAAGGAAAGGTGCGGTCGTTGCTACTGAAACTCCCAGCGGGTTTTCAGATGGACACGCATGCCCACACCTCCAACGAGCACCACTTCCTCCTAGAGGGGGGATACGAGACAGGGGGGAAAGAGTATGGGCCCGGAACGTACCATTTCATTCCCGCCCACACGGACCACGGCCCCTACACGAGCCGTGACGGAGCGATCGCCCTGGTGATCTGGGAGTGTTAGGAGCCCGTCGGCGTGATGAGCCGAACCGTTGAGGGAGGATTTGGGGTCGATCCCTTCCATGAGCACACGAGCCAGTACGAAGCGTGGTTCTTGGATAACCGGAACGCGTACCAGGCCGAAATCAGAGCGGTGAGGGAGCTGATCTCCTCGGCCGACCGCACCGTGGAGATCGGAGTGGGAACAGGGCGCTTCGCCGCCCCTCTTGGGATCGCCTTCGGTTTGGACCCATCTCTTCCTATGCTCAACATCGCCCGAGAGAGGGGGATTGAGGTGGCCATGGGCGTGGGAGAGGATTTGCCCCTCCCTGACTCCTCTTTCGATCTCGCGCTGATGGTCACCACCGTCTGTTTCCTGGAGGACGTTCAACTGGCCTTCCGGGAGGCACGCAGGATTTTGAGGCCTGGGGGTAGCATCATCGTAGGCCTCGTGGACAGGGCCAGCGCTCTCGGTGCCCAATACTTCGAACGGAAAGAAGAAAGCGTGTTCTACCGCTCGGCGAGATTCTACACGGTGGAGGAAATCGTCACTTCGCTGAGCCAGGTGGGTTTCGTGGGTTTTGAGTACCGGCAAACGCTATTTGGTCCCCTCGCCGCGACCTCCCCCTCCGAGCCCGTGAAGAGCGGGTACGGGAAAGGTTCTTTCGTCGCGATCAGGGCACGAGCATCGGCGCACTGATCTTCCATGATCCCCGTCGGGATGACCCCGACGGGCCTTTGGACCAGGCGTTTCACAATGACAATTCTCTGGGATACCCTGCCCCATGCCCTGATGATCACGGGGTTCGTGTTCATCATGATGGTGCTCATCGAGTACCTCAACGTGCAGACCAAAGGGTGGTGGCAGGACGGGTTGAAGAACACCGGGTGGAAGCAATACGCCATCGCCGTGGGCCTGGGCGCGGTGCCGGGATGCCTTGGCGCATTCACTGTGGTGTCCCTTTATGCTCATGGTGCGGTGAGCTTCGGGGCCCTCGTTGGGACCATGATTGCCACCAGCGGAGACGAAGCCTTCGTGATGCTGGCTATGTTCCCCCGCCGAGCTCTCCTTCTTACCGGCGGACTTTTCGCCGTGGCCTGGGCCGTGGCCTTCCTCACCGATCGGTTCTTTCCCCGGGCAGCGCCTGCCCTTCCCGACGACCACCGGATGCAGGTCCATGAAGCCGAAGAGTGTCATTGCTTCCAGCGCCAAGCCATCATAGGGCAGCTGAAGGCCATCACCTTTCCCCGGGCTCTGCTTCTGGGGCTTTTCTCCCTCTTCCTCTTCGGCCTTCTTTCAGGGTCGCTGGGCCCCCCAGAGTGGAACTGGATCAGGGTAACCATGCTGGGCAGCGGCCTCTTCGCCCTCTTTGTAGCGGCCACCGTGCCCGACCACTTCCTGGAAGAGCACCTCTGGGAACATGTCCTTAAGAAGCACCTCTTGCAGATCTTCCTGTGGACCTTCGGAGCCCTGTTCTTGATTCAGATCCTGGGAGCCTTCATCAATGTGGAGGACTGGATTCAGGGAAACGTCTTCGCAGTTCTCCTGGTGGCTTCCCTACTGGGGTTGATACCTCAGTCGGGCCCACACCTGGCATTCGTGACCCTCTACGCCCAGGGCATACTCCCCGTGGGCATCCTGGTGGCCAGCTCCATTGTTCAGGACGGCCATGGCACTCTCCCTCTTCTGGCCGTTTCAAAACGCGCCTTTATTCGCTTGAAGCTCATCAACCTGGCGGCAGGGTTTGCCGTAGGTGCGGTGATGGTGCTTTGGGCGACATGAAGAAACCAAAGCAGCAAGCAGGAGTGAAAAGATGAAGCACCTCCCAATCGCAGAACCCTGGCTGCGGAAACTCTTCCCCCAGGGTTGGCCGACAGGAACATCAACCCTCATCACCGGTCCCGGCGGATCGGGGAAACCCCTCATCGGCAATGTCTTCGTCGCAAACTGGCTACGGCAGGGGGGAAGCGTTGTGTTCATGTCCCTCCAGTACCCCAGCTCCGACTTCATAGCCACCGGCCTTGAACGGGTGACAGGTGAAGTTCTGGCCGACTACCAGGGCCGGACCGCCTTCATCGAGCTGGATGCGGCAATGGAGGACATGGAGATCGTGTCCCAAGGCCGGATTCGCGGAAACCTGGTGAAGCCGCCCATTTGGGCCGCAGCCCTGGACGCCGCCATCTCCTCATTGCCCCGAGAGGGACCGGGTGTGCTCGTCTTTGGATCCGCCCTGAATCTCCTCCTCTTCTCCCCCACGTATGGGGAGGGCATTCTCGCCGAGATCAAGGCGACGATGGCCAGGACCGATACCCTCACCTTCCTCTTTTCGGTGAGCAGCTCGGCAAAGAAGGAGATGATCTCGGAACTCGAGGAAGCCGCCGACAACTTGCTGGTCTCTCACAGTAGCCGAGACCCCTTCCGCCTTTTTCTTCGAGTAGAACGAATGAAAGGCGGTTCCTTCGAGCCGGGTGAGGTGGAAGTGCCCATAACGGCAGAAACTCTGGCAGAGGTGAAAGCCGTGGCGGACCACAGTCGCCGGCGTGTCATTCCCCTCATCTCCAGTATTTGAGATCGGCCATGGTGGATCCAGGGGGCGGAGGTTTGATGAAATCCCAAAAGAGGACCTATGCCATCTTTATCTGGCACGGGGTTTTCCTGGCCCTGACCCGAGCCACCCTGGACCCCAACACCATCTTCCCCGCCCTCGTCTCGACACTGGTGGATTCCAAGACGGTCTTCGGCCTCCTCTATTCCATCATGTTGGGTGTGCCCTTCGT
>JAUXEE010000164.1 GCA_030618065.1 Gemmatimonadota bacterium | reverse complement strand
TCCCATGGCGCCTGCCAGCATCACGGCGGGGTTCATGGGAGGCAGTCCCATCAAGGGTGCCATCCATAACCCTACCCCTGTCATCACCGCTGTCCCTATCGCACCGGCCATGATCGTCCGTCCAATGTTGATATTCATCTTTTCCTCCTCGTTGCTTTTTCATCAGTCGGCCTCCACGCCCAGGCAAGGCCCGCGAAACGTCTTTCTACCGGACCGAATCAGGGAACTGCGGTTTGGGTTCCCGGAAACCCCCGGAGGCCCGTGGGGATTTTCAGAGCGTCGGAACTTCAGATGGAATGGGATCCGGTGAGTGACCGCTGAGAAGGCCGCTGAAGTGCGGATCAAAGAAGGGCAATGCCTACGAACTACGGCCCCCCCCCTATACGTCGCTGGTCATGATGAAGAGGGGCTTCCCCTCGAAGGTGGTGTACCGCGGTCGGAGGCGATCCGTATCGTAGAACTTGTGGATGTCCACCATCTTCTTTCGCCCGGTGACCACCTCGATGGGCACCGAGTCGTAGACACCATTTCGGAGACTCACCAGACGCCCCGATGTCCCCGCCATGATCAAGTCCAGGGCCAGATTGCCGAAGGCCATGGGAACGATGGAGTCCATGGCGTCCGGGTCCCCGGAGCGGACCAGATAACCCAAGCGCTGGTTCACGACGTCGATCTTTCGGCCCTGGTTGAACTTCGGAGAAAACTCTCTCAGACGAGATGAGACCAAGTCCCCGATTCCACCCAGTTTCCGATGACCGTATTGGTCACGCTCCCCGTTCTCAAAGACCATCTCCTCCTGGCCCAGGAGTCTGGCACCTTCGGAGACCAGGACCACCGAGTATTGGCTGGGATGCCGACTCCGGTCATAGGACAAGAGCTCGGCCAACCGCTCCATCTCGAAGGGGTGTTCAGGGATCACGCACCGATCCGCCGCCCCGGCCATGGTCGGGAGAATGGCCGTGTACCCGGCGTACCGCCCGAAGACCTCCAGGACCAGGAACCTCTCGTGGGAGCCGGCGCTAGTGCGCAGCCTGTGCGCCAACTCGATGGTTCGAGTCACGCAGGTGCTGAATCCGATGCAGTAGTCCGTGCCCGGTACGTCGTTGTCCATGGTTTTGGGCATGCCCACTACCCGAACGCCCTCCTGATGAAGACGCTGGGCGTAGCTCAGGGTGTCGTCCCCGCCGATGGGAATGAGGTAGTCCAGGCCCACGAACTCGAGGTTCTTCAAGACATCCGCCGTGACATCGTTGGTCTCCTCGGTGTAGGAGCCCTTCAAATGAGGTGGGACATCCGCTTGGGGCAGATGGCTAGGCCGGGTCCGGGATGTGTGGAGAAAGGTCCCTCCGGTGCGGCCGGCCCGGTTCACCAGGTCCTCGGATAGGGTCTGGAAGTTTTGGCTGTTGTCGGCGTCCTTTTCGGGAATCAGCTCCACCAAACCGGCCCATCCTCTGCGGATGCCGATGACACGGAACCCCTCCCTGACGGCTCGGATGGTGATGGCCCGAATGGCTGGATTGAGGCCGGGAACGTCCCCACCCCCCGTCAGAATCCCTATCGTCCCCCTCGACTTCGTCATACGCCGCACGTCTCCTGCATTCTGCTATTCCCAGGAACTCATGGTCACGAACCAGGTCTACCCTCGAGGAGTAG
Source organism: Gemmatimonadota bacterium (assembly GCA_030618065.1). Taxonomy (GTDB): domain Bacteria; phylum Gemmatimonadota; class Gemmatimonadetes; order Longimicrobiales; family Gaopeijiaceae; genus JABDNZ01. The sequence continues at coordinate 3,904 of JAUXEE010000164.1, read as the reverse complement.
GAGAAGTTCGGAGGGCGCATTGGGGGGACCGCTTACAACAGACTTGCAGGGCGGACCTCCTCGGCCGATCCGGGCATGGACTCGCCCACGCTCAGGCCTAGACTCCCATACTTGGACAGGGGATTTCGCTTTTCTCATCACAATAACAAAAATTGACAATATTCGTTATGTCTCACATCCTTCCTTTTGGTCCATGGAGAATCAAGGAAGGAGGAATCATGAACGTTTCTCTTACTCCTCAACTCGAGGAGTACGTCGCCTCACAGGTGAGGGAAGGCCTCTACCGCTCCAACAGCGAGGTGATTCGTCAGGGCCTGCGCCTACTAATTGAAAGGGAACACCTTCTTGAGGCCAGGATGAAGGGACTCAGGAATGAGGTGGCATTGGGACTAAGCCAGGCTCGCGACGGAGAACTCATCCCCGTGAAGGAGGTTGTGGCACGACTTAAGGCACGGGCTGAGGCAGAAGCAGGGTGACGGAAGAGGCCGTCGGGTCGAAGGTCTTCTTCACTCCGGCCGCACTCCGGGATATCGAGGAGGTTTGGGATCATATCGCTGAGGACAGCCCAGCCGCCGCCACGAGAGTAGTCGACACTATCCTCTCCTCTGTCGCCCACCTCACGGAGTTTCCGCGCATGGGGCATCTACGGGATGGCCTGGCATACGAAACCCTTCGCATATGGCCTGTCTACAGCTACCTGATCATCTACCGACCCGCTCAGGAGTCAATCGAGATCATTCGAATCGTCAGCGGAGTCAGGGATCTCGAGGCGTTGTTTCCAGAGGACTGGTCTCAAGGCCAGAAGTGAGTTTCCGGCGCCCGGGAGAGCCCCCGAAAGCGGCGGCCCGCCCCACACCTTAGAATAGGAACGTCGTCAGGAAGAGAGAGTCGTCAGGAAGAGAGAAAAGGCCGAATAAGCCATGAGCCCTGTCCTTCTCGATATGCCCGGTGGCCCTGTCACCTTCAGTCGCCTGGTCCTGGACTACACCGGGACCCTCTCCCTGGATGGGGTGCTGCTGCCAGGAGTGGCGGAGCGCCTCGAGGGCCTGGCATCCGACCTCCGCATCACCATTCTCACCGCCGACACCTTCGGCACCGTCCATGAAACCATGGGTGACCTCCCCGTAGAGGTGCGGGTGATCCGCGACGGGAAGGAGAAGGCCGAGGCCGTGTCCGCCATGGGCCCCGAGGAGGTGATCGCCATCGGAAACGGCAGAAACGACATCCCCATGATGGGGGTTGCCGGACTTGCCATGGCGGTTCTGGGGCCGGAAGGGGCTGCGGCGGGACTTCTTGGTTGTGTGGACGTCGTCACCCGGGACATCCGGGACGCCCTGGACCTGATTACCCACCCCCTGCGGTTGAAAGCCACCCAGCGGGACTGACCCTCCGACGTACCCTCACCCGAACCGGAGAGCTGCGAAAGTGATCCGTGAATATGGTACGGATTCGTCCTGGAGACCGGGTGCGTGGTGAGCGATGGTTCGGGCGAGGTAGAAGAGGTGGGATTCGGTGAGGATGTGCTCGTGACTCACTCTGGCGTGGCCGTGGACATCATTCCTGCCGGCCAACGCGTCGCTGGCGTTGATGGCGGCGCTGGGCGACCGGGGACGCCATGTGGAGCCCTTGAAGACGTGCGGCCCGGCATCAACCGGGACAATCGCGAAAAGCGAATTCCGCCACACCAATGTGGTGAGTTGTCACCTCTCCTGCGCCAGGACACCCGAGCGAATCAGTCGAGTCACCTCTTGGTCCATTAGCCCAGTTGTTTGGCTCTGGAGGCCGACGAACTGGGCATCCGCGAAGTTCTTTAGGAGCAGAAGAATCACCGGTTTAGGTTTTGGATTCGGGGCAATTCGGTAAAGCCTCCAGGCGTTTCGGCAGGCACCCTCCATTTCCCTTTGGGCTTCCACCAGGTCGTTCTCGCCTCCATGTCCGAGCATCTGAAGGTTTGCTTGGTGATCAAGTTCCGCCCCCGCTCGCTGGAGGTGAACGTCAACATTTTGCCGGCGAACGTAGTCGAAAAAGGCCCGTTTGCATTTTTCGTAATGGATTTTGGCGTTCCAATGCAGTTTCAGAGAAGTAGCGTCATAGGCAGCGTTCACGTCGAAGGTGCCTCCCTGCTGTGTTTCTCCGAGGTACTCGGGGGAGGTACCGACAAGCTTTGCCCACCCCAGAATCGGGCCCATGTAAACTTTCGTCACCGACGGCTTCCGTGGGGGGGCTGCCCCCCTCCCGGGCTCTTGCGGGATACGGAAATCCTCAGGGGAGCCCACTGGCCGCCGGTTCGATTCTCTCGCAATCATGGCTCTGCGGGTCAATTGCGCGCGTACCCTCTTCCGCTGAGCAATTGAATTCTGGTAGGCCTGGATGGCTTTGGCATAATCATGATAAAGCTTCATGTACCGCGGATCATTTCGCGCTGACATTGGAGTGCTCCACTTTGTTGAAGGTCCCGATTCCGTTACGAAGTGTTTTGTCGCTGACTGGGGTCGACGGGATCGCCCCGGGCCTCGGTGGCATTGTCTCGCGGCCCGACTGGCTAACCGCCGGAAACCAATGTCGGCACCAACTTGTCCTCCCAGGACCCATTGCCGAGCTTGCCAAACCCTCCCTGCCCCCAGCAATAGGCTTTGCCCTCGGTGGTCACCCCACACGTGTGACCCCATCCGGCGCTCACGGACTCGAACGTCAACCCGCCCGAAACCAACTCCGGCTCCAATTTGTAAGACACGTCTCCGTAGCCAAGCCGGCCATTTTCTCCGTTCCCCCAGCAGTAAGCTTGGCCCCCAATCGTGACTCCGCAGGTGTGTGTTCCCCCAGCGCTCACCGACCCGAAGGTCAACCCGCCCGTCACCTCGGTCGGCGCCAACTTGGGGTCCGAAGATCCATTGCCGAGCCGACCCGAACTTCCAAGCCCCCAGCAGTAAGCCTGGCCCCCTGTCGTGACTCCGCAGGTGTGTTCCATCCCAGCGCTGACCGATGCGAATGTCAATCCGCCCGAAACCAACTCTGGCTCAAACTTGTCTCCCTCTTCCCCGTAGCCCAGCCGGCCAAACCATCCATATCCCCAACAGTAAGCCTGGCCCCCTGTCGTGACTCCGCAGGTGTGTTCCGACCCAGCGCTGACCGATGCGAAGGTCAATCCCCCAGAGACCTCCGTCGGCACATACTTATTCACCGTGGACCCATTGCCGAGCTGACCCAAAGTTCCAAGCCCCCAGCAGTAAGCCTGGCCCCCTGTCGTGACTCCGCAGGTGAAAGCATTCCCGGCGTTGGCCGACGGAGGTGCCCACCCGGTTGACACAAACGTCGGCACCAGCTTGTCACCAGTGGATCCGGGGCCAAGGCCGAGCTGGCCGCTCAATCCGTACCCCCAACAGTAGGCTTCGCCCGTAGCGGTCATCCCACAGGTGTGGCCGAATCCGCCGCTCACCGACACAAACGTCAAACCGCCGGACACTTTCATCGGCACTGCCATGTCATCCGTGGACCAGTTTCCGAGCTGGCCATAAAAACCCTTTCCCCAGCAGTAGGCGTCGCCCCCGGTCGTCACCCCACACGTATGGTTAGCATCACTACCGGCTTCCACCAACGCAAAGAGGACGGAGGCCGCGGTCACGGTCAGGGTGACCGGCACGGTGACCGGTGAGTTCGGTGCGTTGCCGGTGACCGTGATGGGGGCGTTGTAGGTGCCATCGGCCAGGCCAGACGTGTTCACACTCACGGTCACGTTGTCCGTCTCACCCGTAGAGGATCCGCTGGCGGGCGCCAGCGAGAGCCAGGTGGCGTTGTCGGACACGCTCCAGTTGAGCGTGCCTCCGCCCGTATTCGAAACCCCCAGCGTCTGATTGGCCGGGTTCGCTCCGCCCTCTTCACCCGTGAAGCTGAAGCTGGACGGACT
>JAUXEE010000235.1 GCA_030618065.1 Gemmatimonadota bacterium | reverse complement strand
GTGAGGCCTCCTGCCTCGAGACACCCTCGGGACGCAGCCTCCATGACGCCTCCGAGGCCCCCGGTAACCACTACGGCGCCAGCCTTTCCCAGAGCCCTCCCCAAGGCATGGGCAAGGGCGAGCTCCGGGGGAGATGCGTCGCCGGCGCCGATCACCGAGATCCGGACCCGCACCGACTCCTGGAAAGGCGGGCGGTGTTCCACCGTTGGATGCGCTCCGTCACTCACTCCGAGGCTCCTGATCCGACATCCTGAGGTTCCCAATTCGACCAGGCTTTCGCTGTGTCCAGGGCTCGCTTCCACCCGGCGAGCAAGGAACCCCGCTCCTCTCCGGACATGGACGGTGCGAAGACCGATGCGTCGCCGAGGGCTCCCATGAACTCCGTCGCATCCCTCCAAACCCCCGTTGACAGACCCGCCAGACCGGCGGCGCCCAGGGCTGTGGTCTCCACGAGAGCGGGCCGCCTGACGGGTACGCCCAGGACCCCTGCCTGGAACTCCATCAGCCAATCATTCATGGCTGCGCCACCATCCACCCGGAGTTCTCGGGTGGCGACCCCCGAGTCCCTCTCCATGGCATGGATGACGTCGGAGGTGGAATAGGCCATGGCCTCGAGAGCGGCCCGAGCCAGATGGGCCCCGGTGCTCCCTCGGGTCAGGCCAACCAGCGTCCCTCGGGCATGAGGATCCCAATGGGGGGCCCCGAGGCCCACGAAGGCCGGCACGAAATAGACGCCCTCGTTGGAGCTGAGGGTCCTCGCAAAGTCCTCCGAGTCCTGGGCCGAGTCCAGGATCCCGAGGCCGTCGCGAAGCCATTGGATGGCTGCTCCCGCGATGAATACCGAGCCCTCCAATGCATAAGCCGGCCCGCCTACTTCATCGCAGGCCATGGTGGTGAGGAGCCCCGAGTGGGATTCCACCCGGCTGTCTCCGGTGTGGAGAAGGAGGAAGGACCCGGTCCCATAGGTGTTCTTAGCCAACCCCTCGGCCCAACAACCCTGACCGAAGAGGGCCGATTGCTGGTCGCCGGCCACTCCCGCCACCGGAACCTCCAGACCCAGCTCTCCCCCATGGGTATGGCCAAAGACCCCGGAGCTTCTTCGAACCTCTGGAAGCACCTCCTTCGGAACCTCCAGGATGTCCAACAACTCCGGATCCCAGGACTGGCTGGAAAGATTGTAGAGAAGGGTCCGGGAAGCGTTGGTGTGGTCCGTGGCATGGACAGCTCCGTGGGTCAGGCGGGCTATCAGCCAGCTGTCCACGGTGCCCATGGCCACTTCCCCGGCCTCAGCACGGGCTCTGAGCTCCGGCCGGTTTCTGAAGAGCCAGGTGAGTTTGGTACCGGAGAAGTATGGATCCAGGAGGAGGCCTGTTCGTTTCCTGACCTCGGCCTCCAACCCCCGGTCCTTCAGCTCTCTGCAGATGGAAGCTGTTCTTCGATCTTGCCAAACGATGGCCCTGTGCACCGGCTCCAGACTCTCCCGGTCCCACAGGACCACGGTTTCCCTCTGGTTGGTGATGCCCACGCCCTCCACCTGGGCCTCATCTCCGGCCTCCGCAAGAGCTTTCAGGGACACCTCCTTCGTCACCTCCCAGATCTCCAGAGCGTCATGTTCCACCCAACCCGGATTCGGGAAATGCTGGCTGAATTCCGAATAGGCTCTCGCCAGGACTCGGCCGTCCTGGGCCACGACGAGGGCCGTGGTGCCGGTGGTCCCCTGATCGATGGATAGAAGGGCGGGCACGGAGCTCATGGCTTCTCCTCCGGGGTGGGGTTCCCGGACCCATCCACGGAGGACATGGCCCCAAGGAGATCCGCGATGGACGTCCCAAAGGGTGGCCTCAGCACCCCACCATCGGTGATGAAAGCCGTCACCAGGTGGGCCGGGGTTATGTCAAAGGCGGGATTCCACACCGGGACTCCTGGAGGCACGACCTCCTGCCCACCAAGGCGACCTACCTCCGAGGGATCCCGCTCCTCGATGGGGATCTCTCTCCCCTCGGACACCAGGGGATCGAAGGTGCTCCGGGGAAGGGCCACATAGAAGGGAATTCCATGGTGCCGAGCCAAAACCGCAACTCCGTACGTCCCGATCTTGTTGGCGACGTCGCCGTTGGCCGCCACCCTGTCCGCGCCCACGATCACCAAATCCACACGACCCTCCCCCATGAGGACGCCGGCCATGGAGTCCGTCACCACCGTTGTCTCCACACCAATCCGGGCGGCCTCCCAGGCCGTCAACCGGGCGCCCTGAAGGAGGGGGCGGGTCTCATCGGCATAGAGCCTGATGGGGATGCCCCTGGCGTGGGCCGTGTAGATGGGGGCCAAAGCCGTCCCCATTCCCCCGGTTGCCAGAGCTCCGGCGTTGCAGTGGGTGAGAACACCGGCGCCCTCCTCCGGAATCAGCTCCACTCCATGCTCGCCGATGAGGCGGCACATCTCCTGGTCCTCTCTGGCGATGGCGTTTGCCTCCCGGGTCAGGGCCTCGACCTGCGATTCATCCCCTTCGGAAGTCGTTTCGGCAAAAACCCGGGCCAGGCGATCCAGAGCCCAGGGAAGATTCACCGCTGTAGGCCGGGTACTGAGGAGAAGCTCCAAATCCTCCTGAAACCCCCATTCCAGCCCCTCCGGCTCCCCCTTCCCCACCCTTCTCTCGATGCGATGGCGACTTCCCATGGCCAGCCCCAGGGCAGCCGTGATCCCGATAGCCGGCGCCCCCCTCACCCTCAGGGAAGAGATGGCCTCGGCCACCGCCTCCACCGTCTCCAGCCGGAGGTATCGCTCTTCACCTGGAAGGAGGGTTTGATCCAGGAGGCGGATGGCCGACCCGTCGTCGCTCCAGCGGACAGGAAGTGGGATCCCTGGGTGAATGGCGGGCATGTCCGGGTCGGTCCGCACCAACTCCCCGAACTCGTACCGCCAACCTTCCTCCCGGAGAAGGTCCAGAAAGAGGGGGAGGGGGAGCCCCATGACGGTATGATAGTCACCCCTGATTCCCTTCACCAATGCACTTCCGAGCCCTTGTATTCCGTATGCCCCCGCTTTGTCCAAGGGCTCACCCGTTTCCGCGTATCGGCGGGCGAAGGCTTCGTCGAAAGGCCGGAAGGTCACCTCGGTGGTGAGGGATCCGGAGCGGATCCTGCCGTCGGGAAAGATCAGAGCCAGGCCGCTGATCACCCGGTGGGATCGGCCCGAAAGGGAAGAGAGCATCGCCACAGCCTCTTCGACATCCCGCGGTTTCCCCAGCAAGGCCCCCTCCCGAACCACGACGGTGTCCCCCGCCAACACCAAAGCGTCGGGATGGGCTTCCGAAACCTTCATGGCCTTCTCCCTGGACAGCCGTTCGGCGTGAGCCGCCGGAGCTTCACCATCCAGGCCATCTTCGGGGATGTCCGACGGCACCACGTCGAAGGTGAGGCCGAGACGAGTGAGGAGCTCCGCTCTGCGAGGAGAAGCGGAGGCGAGGATCAGGCGTGGGCTAGCCCCTGGTCCGATCACCGCTCCAGCACCAGAGTGACCGGACCGGCATTCACCAGGGCCACGTCCATCATGGCCCCGAATTCACCGCTCTCCACCCCTCCAGGCGCTGCCCCTCGAAGGATTTCCAGGAAGCGTTCATAGAGGGGAATGGCGACCTCAGGTGGCGCCGCATGAATGAAACTCGGGCGCCGGCCCTTCCTGGTGTCCCCGTAAAGAGTGAATTGACTGATCACCAGGACATCTCCTCCGACTTCGCCCAGGGAGAGGTTCATCTTCCCCTCCTCGTCAGAAAAGACCCTCAATCCAAGAACTTTGTCTGCCATCCAACGGACGGTGTCCTCACTGTCTCCCTCCGTGAAACCCACCAGCAAGACCAGCCCACCCCCGATCTCCCCCACCACCTCCCCGGATATGGATACGCTGGCCTCGGATACCCGTTGGAGGACGATCCTCATTCCACCGTCACGGACTTGGCCAGGTTCCGTGGTTGGTCCACGTCACACCCACGGAGGACGGCCATGTGATAAGCAAGAAGTTGCAGGGGAACACTGGTGAGGATCGGCTGGATATGAGGAAGACTGCTGGGCACCGAGATCACGTGGTCCACCTTGTCGTGAATCTCGGTATTCCCATCGGTCACGACCGCGATGACCCTACCCTGCCGGGCCCTCACCTCTTCGATATTGGAGAGGACCTTCGAATAGATGGGCCCTGCGGGGGCCAAGGCCACCACCGGCATATCGTCATCGATGAGGGCGATGGGACCATGCTTCATCTCGGCCGCCGGGTAACCCTCGGCATGGATGTAACTGACTTCCTTCAGCTTGAGGGCACCCTCCAGGGCAACAGGGAACTGG
>JAUXEE010000073.1 GCA_030618065.1 Gemmatimonadota bacterium | reverse complement strand
TAGATCCCCATCTCCTTGGCGGCCTTGTTCTTCATCCCCACGTAGCTCTGGCTGGCCGGGTCCTCACCCACCAGGACGGTGGCCAGGCCAGGAGTCAAATCATGCTTTTCCTTCAACGCGGCCACCCTCTCGGCAGTCTCGCCCCGGATGGTTTGTGCGATTTCTTTTCCAGAGATGATCTCAGCGCTCATATGACGGTTCCGGTTAAGGTGCGATCGGCTCCACTCGCCTGGGCCTCCGGGGCCCAACCCGGGCCAAGCATGGGAGAGAAGATAACCACTTCATCGGGGTTTGGGGGGAGAGAAGACAACCACTTTATCGGAGTTCAGGGGGAGAGCCCCAACCACTCTCGGCACTCGGCCCTGTCCAGGAAAACCCGGGTATGACGCCGCCCACCTGTAGGGGGGTCAACAAGGGGTTCGCCCTTAACGCGCGAAGTCCACCGCCCTCGTTTCCCGGATCACCACTACCTTGATCTGCCCCGGATACTGGAGCTCCCCCTCGATCTTCCGGGCCACGGCCTCGGAGATCTGGGCCATCTCCTGGTCCGACACCTTCTCCGGCTGGACCATGACCCTGAGCTCCCTCCCCGCCTGAATGGCGAAGCACCGTTCCACGCCGGAATGCTCCGTCGCGATCTCCTCCAACTTCTCCAACCGCTTCACATAGCCTTCGAACATTTCCCGCCGGGCGCCGGGGCGGGACCCGCTGATGGCGTCGGCCGACGAGACGAGGAAGGTCTCCGGGTAGTGATGGGGCTCTTCATCGTGGTGAGCCTTGATGGCGTTCAGCACCATATCGGACTCATTGTGCTTCTTGCAGAGGCGCCAGCCCAACTCCACATGGGTGCCCTCCTGCTCGTGGGTGAGCCCCTTCCCTATGTCGTGGAGCAACCCGGCCCGTTTGGTCATCTGCACGTCCAGGGCCATCTCGGCAGCCATGTTTCCTGCGAGCAGCGCCACTTCCCGGGCATGGGCCAGTTGGTTCTGGCCATAGGATGTCCGGAATTTGAGTTGGCCCAGGATCTTGACGATCTCCGGATGGACGTTGTGGATGCCGAGCTCGTAGAGAACTTCTTCCGCGGCCTCCAACATCCCCTTCTCCACCTCTTTTTCGCTCTTCGCCACCATCTCCTCGATCCGCCCCGGATGGATCCGGCCATCCTCGATGAGCTTCTCCAGGGCGATGCGGGCCACTTCTCGGCGAATGGGATTGAACCCTGACAAGACCACGGCCTCCGGGGTGTCGTCGATGATGACGTCCACACCGGTGGCCTGCTCGAAGGACCGAATGTTCCGGCCTTCCCGTCCGATGATCCGGCCCTTCATCTCGTCCGAGGGAAGCTGAACCACGGAAACCGTGGTCTCGGCGGTCTGATCCGCAGCCATGCGCTGAATGGAGAGGGCCAGGATTTTCTTTCCCTCCCGGTCCGCGGTCCGGGCCGCCTCTTCCTTGATGTCCCTGAGATCTTTGGCGGCTTCGGCCTTGGCCTCATCCAACATGGCGTCCATCAACTGCTTTTTGGCCTCCTCGGTGGAAAGGCCCGCCAGCGCTTCCAGCCGGTCCCGGGCTTCCTTCTCCAGTGCCTGGACGTTCTGAGCCCGGTCTCGGATAGACTGATCCTGCCGGTCCAGCTCACGGGCCCGGTTCTCCTGATTGGCCTCCCGCTCGCTCAGGCTGTCGAACTTCCGATCCATGAACTCGGATCGCTCGTCATGCCGTCGCTCCAGGCGCTCGATCTCCTCCCGGCGGCGGTCCTCTTCCTTCTCCCAGGCCTCACGTAGCCGGAAGGCATCTTCCTTCCCGGCGAGAAGGGCGGATTCCTTGACGCTCTCCGCCTCCTCGAGGGCACGTTTCCGGATCTGGGAAGCATCATCCTTGGCAGCCTCACGCTCTCGCCTCTGTCGGGTCCTCTCTCGTCCCCTTCCGAGGAGAAAACCAGAAAGAGCAAGCACCGCGGCGAGGGCCGCCAGCGCGAAATCCAGGGAATTCATCTAGGTACTCCGGAAATCGGACGCTCTCGCATCCGATGGATGGGCAATGGATATACGATTGAAACTATAGGACTTGCAGCACCGCAAAAGCAAGAAACTCACCGACTGGGCCGGGTTGGGGCCCCCTATTCTTCGGAAGTTCCCGCCATGGCCTCCTCCAGGCGCATCACCAGAGATTCGGCCCTGCGGGTCGACGAATCTCGGATTCCCTCCACCTGGGCCTGGGCCTCGAACATCTCGTCGGTGATGGAGAGCGCGGCCAGAATGGCAACCTTATGGCTCTCGATCAGCCCGGCCTGCATCTTGATCTCGGTGATCCGAGTATCCACCCACTCCGCACATTTCCGCGTGTACTCAGGCTCCACGTTCGCCCGGATGGTATGGTCCTCTCCACCAATGGAAACCGTAACGGGGGGTCTTCCAGCTTCTTTTGACATCACCCCTGCTCCTCGAGGAATCGGATTCGGGCCAAGAGCCGATCCACGCCGCCTTTGCCCTGCTGGAGTCGGTCCAGGAGCTCCTGGTTTTCCGATTCCAAGGTCCTGAGTCGGGTCATCAAGCGGGCCGGATCTTCCTCTCCCTCGGTGAACTTCCGAAGGAGTTCCCTCATCTCCAGGCCCTCTTCCTGGGCTTGACCGAGGCGGCTCCGAAGCTCTTTCAACTGAGCCACGGCTCCATTCACGACCTCCTCCAACCGGTGGAAGGCCTGAACCTCCGGGTTACCCTTCTTCACTTTACCCTCTCGTTTCGACACCGAACTCCTCCCGGAGACGATCTGTTACCGCTGTCACGGACCGTTCGACGTCCTCATCGGTAAGGGTCCGTTGACCGGATTGGTACCGGAGCCGGAAAGCGACGGACCGGTGGTCTTTCGGGATTCCCTTCCCTTCATACAAATCGAAGATACGCAAATCCACAAGTAAAGGCCCTGCGGCCTCCCGAATCACCTCCTCAACCTGGCGAGCCGGGAGCCCCCTGGGAAGAAGAAGGGCCAGGTCTCGATCCACCCCCGGAAACGTCGGTGGGGGCGTGTAGAGGGGAACCGGTCTGGGACTCGGTTCAGGGGGAAGTCTCAACTCCACTCCCCACACCGGGCCGGCCCATGCCGGAGCATCCACACGAGCCGGGTCCACTCGCCCGGCGAGTCCCTGAATGACTCCATCTACCCCAACCACCGTGAACCCCTCTTCCGACGCCAGCCCCTGGCCGGACGGAGTCCCATCCGTCACCGAGGCTCCCTCCAACCGCGCACCGTGGACCAGGCGGCCGAGAAGTCCCTTCAGATACCAGATGTCCACCCCCTGGGGTTCCCCACTCCAATGAAGGGGCGTGCGGTCGCCGGTGAGAACCAGACCGAGACGGGCCTCTTCTCGGGGGGCCTCTCCCGCTCCCCCGCTGTAGAACACCGTACCCAGCTCGAAGAGCCGTACGTCCCGGAGTCCCCTGGCGAAGTTGTACTCCACACGGCGGACGAGCCCGGGAAGGAGGGCGGTCCGAAGGTACGCCTCCTGCAAGGAGACGGGGTTGCTCAACTCCACCTCGCCCTCGCCTTCAGGGGCGAAGGCCATGGTCTGGGCTTCCAGGAACCCCTCCCCCACCAGGAGGTCGCGAAGGTCATCCTCCAGTTGGAATAGGGGATGGTCCGGCACGGTCCCTGGCCGGAAGGGACCCAGCTCGCTGGGGAAGCGGTCGTACCCATAGGTCCGGGCCACTTCCTCCAGGAGGTCCACTTCCCGTCTCACGTCGTAGCTCCTGAAGCCCGGGACGGCGAAGTCCATGGCCGTATCCGACCTCCCCGCTACCTGAAAACCCAAGGGGGAGAGGAGATCACCGATCTCCTCCTCCGTGAGGGTGATTCCCAGGAGCTTCTGGACCCGGGCCGGGCGGAGAGAGACGGTGAGGCCTGTCCATGGTGCCGGGCAGGCGTCCAGGACCGCCGGATCCGGCGTTCCCCCGGCGGTGGCCAGGATGATTTCAACAGCCCTGCGCACGGCCAGCTCCATGCTCTCGGGATCCACGCCCCGCTCGAAGCGGTAGCTGGCATCGGTGGACATTTCCAGGGCGTTCCGCGTCGCACGAACCGACTTGGGATCGAAGAGGGCGCACTCCAGAAGGAGGTCGGTGGTCTCGTTCGAAACTTCCGAGCCGGCCCCACCCATGACGCCGGCGATGGCCACCGGATCGGAGGCGTCGCAAATGGCCAGCATCCCCTCGTCCAGCCGCCGGTCCTCTCCGTCCAGCGTCCGGATCAGCTCTCCTTCTCTAGCCCTTCGGACCACGATGGCCGGGCCACCGAGCTTGGCCAGGTCGAAAGCGTGGAGAGGCTGCCCCAGCTCCAGCAGGACGTAGTTCGTGGCGTCCACCACGTTGTTGATGGGCCTGGACCCGGCGGCACGAATCCGAGAGGCCAGCCAGGCCGGGGACGGCCCCACCTTTACCCCTCGGATGACTGCACCCAGATACCGGGAACAGAGGTCCGGGTCCTGAATCCGGATAGTGACGCCCTCGGCCGATACCTCCGCCTCCCCCGTCTCCAGGGTGAGGAGGGAGCCCTGCCGGCCCGAGGAGGGGCCCAGGTCCGAGGAAGGGCCCTGGCCCCCGGGGATGGGGGGGAGAATCACCCCCTCTGCTCCGGCAGGGGCAAGCTCGCGGGCCACGCCGATGTGGGAAAGGAGGTCACCGCGGTTGGCGGTGATCTCCACGTCCATCCGCCAATCATCCAGCCCAAGGGCGCCGGCCAGGGATTCGCCAGGCTTGAAGTCGCCCTCCAGAGCCATGATCCCCGAGGCGTCGGGCCCCAGTTCCAGCTCCGCTTCCGAGCAGAGCATCCCGTTGGACTCCACGCCCCGGATGGTCACGGCCTTGATGGCCATGCCGTCGGGCAGGGTCGATCCGGCGGGGGCAAAGGGATAATAACCGCCCGCTTCGACGTTCGGGGCGCCGCAGACTACCTGGAGAGTCTCCCCACCGGCGTCGACCTTGCACACCGTGAGGCGGTCCGCGTCGGGATGGCCCTCCACGGCCTCCACTCTCGCCACCACCAGCCCTTCCAGGCCGGGTGCCAGGTGCACCAGCTCCTCCACGGGGGCGCCTCGGAGAGCCAGAATCTCTGCCGTCTCTTCCGGGGACGTGGCCAGCTCAGGCAGCAGGGTCCCGAGCCACCGATAGGATACGTTCATGGCTGGGCGAATTGGTTCAGGAAGCGGATGTCATTCTCGAAGAAGCAGCGAATATCTCGAATTCCGTACTTGAGGGCCGCGATCCGGGCCGGGCCCATTCCGAAAGCGAACCCCGTGTACCGCTCCGAGTCGTAACCCACGTTATCCAGGACCGCCGGGTCCACCATGCCGGCTCCCATGATCTCTACCCAGTCTGTCTCCTCGGTGGTGCCGTCAGGCCGGGTAATGACGCGTTTCACGTCCACTTCGGCGCTAGGCTCCGTGAAGGGGAAGAAGGAGGGCCGGAACCGGACCTGGGTACCCGGACCCCAGAAGCGTCGGGCGAATTCGGCCAGCGTGGCTTTGAAGTCGATGAAGGTGATGCCTTCGTCCACCACCAATCCCTCCAACTGCAAGAAGCCGGGGGTATGGCTGGAGTCCGGCGTGTCGCGGCGGTAGACCATCCCCGGCGCGATGATCCGAATCGGAGGCTCATGCGTCTCCATGGTCCGGATCTGGACCGGCGAGGTGTGAGTCCGTAGGAGAAGACCGTTCTTGAGATAGAGGGTGTCGGCCTCATCCACGGCGGGATGGTCCAGGGGAGTGTTGAGGGCCACGAAGTTGTACCAGTCCGTCTCGACTTCGGGGCCCCGGGCCCGGGTGAACCCCATGGACCGGAAGATGGACCAGAGCTCATCGATGACCTGGGTCACCGGGTGACGCCCCCCCCTCCAGCCCACCGACCCGGGGAGGGAGAGATCGAAATCGGCCGTGCCCTCCCCCCCTTCTGCCTCCAGAGCGGCCTTCCGCTCCTCCAGCGCTCCCTGCACCCGCTCCTTCACCCGGTTGGCTTCTGCGCCGACGGCGGGACGCTCCTGAGGAGAAAGACTTCCGAGCCCTCTCAGGATTCCGGAGATCTGGCCTTCCTTCCGCCCCAGAAAGTGAATTCGAAGAGCTTCCAGGGCGTCAGGATCCGTGGCGGCCGAAACGGCCTCCAGTGCCTGGATCTCGAGGACCCTCAAGGCCTCGATCAACGATTCATGCCCACTCATTGTGTTTCGGAGTCCCTTTCCGTTGGCAGCGACCCGCTAACCGGGGAGCCTGCCCCCATAATGGGGCGAGCCGCAAACCGGGGAGCCTGCCCATAATGGTGCGAGACACAATCCTAGGCCAAAGGGCCCCACGACGAAATCGTCGTGAAGCCCTTTGGCCGAACTGGGCAGCAGGATGGGTCAACTGGCTTTCGCCAGACCCTCCTTGGCCCGTTCGGCCAAGCTGCTAAATGCACCCGGATCTCTCACGGCCAGATCGGCAAGGGCCTTCCTATCCAACTCGATGCCGGACAGCTTGAGTCCGTTTATGAAACGGGAATAGGTCAGGTCATTCAGCCGGGCGGCGGCGTTGATCCGGATGATCCAGAGCTGCCTGAAGGTCCTCTTCTTCTTCTTCCGGTCACGGTAGGCGTGCTCCCACCCCTTCTCCACTGCGTCCTTCGCGGTGCGATAGAGGTTCTTCCGTCCTCCGAAATATCCCTTGGCAACCTTGAAAACCTTCTTCTTGCGCTTCCTACGAGCGGGGGCGTGCGTTACACGAGGCATCTCTCAGCTCCTCTCTTCTTTACGACGCCAGCAGGCGCCGGACCCGCTTTTCGTCGGCCTTGGAAACCAAAGTCGCGGTCCGCAGGCGCCGCTTCCGCTTCTGAGACTTCTTCGTCAGGATGTGGCTCTTATTGGCCCGCATCCGCCGGATCTTTCCCGAGGCGGTCTTCCGCAGGCGCTTTGCCGCACCCCGATTGGTTTTCATCTTCGGCATAAAAAACTCCTTTGGGGGCATCCCCCATCATCTTGGAGCCGGCTCGAAAGCCCCGCCCCAGGAGAGGCCCCTCAGGGGCTCGCGTGATCTCTAAATCGTCTTAATCGGGGCCATGACCATGAACATGACCCTTCCTTCGAAACTGGGCGGGGACTCCACTTTCCCAATGTCGGACAGGTCCTTTGACACACGTTTCAGCACCTCCAGCCCCAACTCTGAGTGGGTGATCTGGCGGCCGCGAAACATCATGGTTAGGCGGACCTTGTTGCCCTCTTCGAGGAACCTCCGGGCATGCCGGGTCTTGAACTCGTAATCGTGTTCCTCGATACCGGGTCGGAACTTGACCTCTTTGACCTGGATGGTGTGTTGCTTTTTCCTAGCCTCCCGGGCCGCTCGAGCCTGTTCGTACTTGAACTTCCCGTGGTCCATCATCTTGACCACAGGGGGCCGGGCTTCGGGTGCAACCTCAACCAGGTCCAACCCCACCTCATTAGCGCGCTCTCTGGCTTCGTCGATGCTGACGATGCCGATCTGTTCGCCATCCTCCGCGATGAGACGAATGGGGCTGATCCGGATCTGGTCGTTGACTCGGACCTTTTGTTCTCTGATGAGTCAGAACCTCCGTTCTTGGTGTCGTTCGGCTCCCCGTCCCGGCCGGAGCCGCATTGAAAAAAAGGCCCGGTTCATCCGGGCCCAAACAGAACCAGAAGAGCCCTTGGCTCTCCGATTCTCGTTAGAACCCGGCGGCGCCCACAGCCTGGTGGGGGCCGAAAGGTGGGGGGAAGCCTCCCCCTCTTCCAAATGTGCCCCGAAAGATACCGGGAGACCCCGGTAGGTCAAGGCTTTATGAGTCACTCCGGGTCATTGATCCCGAGATCACCATCCGGAGTGAGAATAGCCCCTTGCCTCTTCAATCCTCCACCCGTTTGGCCGGGAAGAATCCCTTGGGTTGTTTGAAGAGAGCTTCGATGACCTCCCCATCGTCCCCAAAGATGAATTGGACTCGGTACCCCACCAGG
>JAUXEE010000199.1 GCA_030618065.1 Gemmatimonadota bacterium | reverse complement strand
GGCTGACCTGGACAGCGTCGAGCTGCATGCCGGTGCTGGCATCCAGAATGGTGCCCGTGACCGTGCCCGTCTGAGCGGCAGCTGGTGCTGAAGCAAAGAGGCCTACGGCCAGGAAGGCAAGGATGGGAACAAACTTACCCCAATCTCTCATAGGGTGCCTCCTAGTGGGACTGAAACGAGCGCGAAGTGGTCAGCTTCACGCGGAAAAAAAAGAGATGCGGTGGATTAGTCGGCCACCCGCATCTCAACAACACCCTGACCCTTCCGGGGCCAGGACCAAATCCACCTTTGAGCTTCAGAAATTCGGACAAAAGTTCGGATCAAATCGCAATCCCCTCACTATTTTGTGTGTCGGGTCGGCTTCAGCCTGCACCGATCCACTCCATCCTGCAACGGAACGACCCGAGAACCCACCTGCAGACGGGTCTCGGAGGGTTATAGGATTTCCTCATCCTGACATCTGAGATACACATGGTCAGGAGGTTTGTCAAGCATCGAACCCCCCCCTACTCGAACAGATGTTCGAATACCGGGGCTTCATCTGAGAAAACAGGTATCAACCTTCGCCCATCGGTCGACTGGCCGGGCACCCACCCACCCTTCCCTTGAGGGCCGAGAAACGACTCTTGAGGGCCAAGAACCTCACCCTTGGATCCGACCTCCCGACCCAGGGGTAAGAGATGGCGGCACGAGAGTTGCCCTTTGGGAGTGTGACAGGAAACTGGGGGATTGCTCCCTCCGGCCCCCAGCCTCTCGAAAAAGCCAGGGTCAGAAGGTCAGGTACCGAGGAAACCATGTCGAACGACAACTCCGAGTTGCCGAACGGGTTCAAGGCGAAGCTTCCGAAGCTCCTCCTCCTGGCCACCGGCTTCTTTGCATTCGGGGCTTTGGGCGGAGGATGGGGAGCTTGGCGGAACCTCTGTGTCGATTGCCCTTCCATCGCCCAGATTTCCACCTGGGAACCAGAGCAGACCAGCAAGATTCTGAGCCATGATGGACGCCTCGTGGCCGAGATCGGCCTGGAGCGAAGAACGCCGGTAGCCCTGGAAACTCTTCCGGAATACGTGGCTCAGGCCTTCGTCGCCCTGGAGGACAAACGCTTCTATTCCCATCACGGATTCGACATCCGGGGCATCCTCCGGAGCGCCGTTCGGGTCGTGGTGAATCGCTCCTTCGCCGGTGGGGGCGGCAGCACCATTACCCAACAGCTGGCCCGGAACATGTTCTCGGATCGGATCGGCCGGGAAAAACGGATTGCACGGAAGCTGAAGGAGCTTCAGGTGGCGTTGGCCCTCGAACACACATACTCCAAGGACCAGATCCTCGAAGCGTACATCAACCAGATCAACTACGATCGGGGGTGGTACGGGATCCAGACCGCCTCCCGCAACTACTTCGGAAAGAACGCTTCCGAGCTGAATCCGGCCGAGGGGGCCATGCTGGCCGCCATTCCGAATCGGCCCGCCTACTTCAACCCCATCAGAAATCCCGAGAACGCCCGTCGCCGCCGGAATCTCGCCTTGGGACTCATGGTCCGACAGGGATACCTGACCGAAGTGGAGGGGGAGGAGTGGAAGGGCTGGGCCTTGCCGGAAGCCCAGGCGGAGACACGTGAGGGATTGGCGCCTTATTTCCAGGAATGGGTACGCCAGATGCTGGACGATCGGTTCGGGGATCAGCTCTACACCGGGGGCCTGATCGTTCATACGACGCTGGACCTGGACATCCAGAAGGCAGCGGAGCTGTCCATGGCGGAAGGATGGGCCGAGATCGAGGCCCGGCCCGGTTACGAGCATCCCCTCTATGAGGAGTTCGCCGATCTTTCCGAGCCCTTCGAGATTTCCGAGACTCCCTATCTTCAGGGGCTCTTTATCGCCCTCGATCCGCAATCCGGTGGGGTGAGAGCCATGGTGGGGGGAAGGGATTTCCGCCATTCCAAGTTCAATCGCGCCACCCAGGCCCTGCGCCAGGCAGGATCATCCTTCAAACCCTTTGTCTACACAGCGGCCCTGGCCAGCGGGATTCCGGCCTCCCACATCCTGGTGGACGCGCCCGTGATCCTCCCCCAGGTCACCGGTGAGGAGTGGAAACCCCAGAATTTCACCGAGGAGTTCCTGGGCCCCATCACCATCCGGGAGGGCCTACGGCGGTCCATCAATCTCATCGCCATCAAACTCGGGCTGGAGGTGGGACTGGAAACGGTAGCCCAGACCGCTCAGCGCATGGGGATCCGGACGGAGATCGAACGATTCCCCTCCACGTCCATCGGGGCAGCGGAGGTTATCCCCCTCCAGATGGCCGAAGCCTACTCCACCTTCGCCACTCTGGGGACCAGGGTTCGGCCTCAACCGATCCTCAGGGTCGAGAACCCGGAAGGAGAGATCCTCTGGGAACCTCAGCCTGAGCGGGCTCAGGTCCTGGATTCCCTCACCACCCGGATCATGGTCTCCATGTTGGAAGACGTGGTGACCCGAGGCACGGGAGCCAACGTCCGGGCTCCGGACCGGGGAGCCTTGCCCTATGAAGTCCCTGCGGCAGGAAAAACCGGTACCACCAACGACGGCACCAACGTCTGGTTCATGGGCTTCACGCCGAATCTCATGGCCGCTGTCTGGTTCGGAATGGACCGGCCCATCAACATCTGGGAGCGGGCCACCGGTGGAGGGGACGCGGCTCCCGTCTGGGGACAGTTCATGCGAAGAGTCTACTACGGCGATAGCACTCAGGTGTACGCCGACTCGGTGTTCCAAGCCCGGGGGTATGGAGCTGACACCACAGCGGTGCGTGGAGTTCGAGGGTATCTCCTCCCCATTCCCGAGCCATGGCCCATCCTTCCAGGCCTCATCTCCAGACAGGTGGACAACAGGTCGGGACTCCTGGCATCCCGCTGGTGTCCGGCGGACTCGGCCTACACGGAGTATTACCTCCCCGGAACCGAGCCCACCGAGTTCTGCGACCAAACTGGATTCCGAATCAGGAGAATACCCAGCCCTTAGGGTGGTTATTCTGACCCCTGCACCCTCTCGAGGATGGGGGACGGGCGAAGCTGGGGAGGGGGCTCCGGGCCAAGGGCTACTGCGTTCTGAAGGATCCCCAATCCCTTCTCGAGGCCATGGGCATCGGCGGCATGGACCTCACCGAGGGGGGTTCCTGGCTCTACCCGGTCCCCGAGCTTGACCCCCAGGACGAACCCCACCCTCAGATCCGCCGCATCCCCCATTCGAAGCCGACCCCCACCCAGCTCCACCACGCCATAACCCAGGGATCCCGGGGAGATCTCGCTTACGAAACCCGAAGCCTGGGCAGTCAGGACCTCCACTTCCGGGGCCTGTGGAATCCGGAGGGGATCCTCGACCACGCTGGGATCCCCGCCCTGGAGCTCCACCATCCGGGCCATTCGTTCCACGCCCCTGCCCTGGGATAGGGCCTTCCGAGCCCGGAGGACCCCTGCTTCGGGACTCCCTTCCAGGCCACCCAAGTAGAGCATCTCCCCTACCAAGGCGGCACTCAGATCCGCCAGATCCTCGGGCCCCTCTCCGGTCAAGCACTGGAGAGCCTCCCTCGTCTCCAGCCCATTCCCCACGGCTCGACCCAAGGGAGCGTCCATTCCAGTGACCAGAGACGTCGTCCGAACCCCACGGCTCTCCCCAAGCCTCACCATGGTCCGGGCCAACTCTCGACTGTCTTCGAGGGCTGGAAGGAAGGCCCCTTCTCCGGTCTTCACATCCAACACCAGCCCCTGAATCCCCTCCGCCAGCTTTTTGCTCATGATGCTGGCGGCGATGAGAGGAAGGGAGGGAACGGTGGACGTGGCGTCCCGGAGGGCATAGAGACGGCGGTCCAGGGGTGCAATCTCCCCGGTCTGCCCGATCATGGCCACACCGATCTCTTCCAAAACCGATCGGAATTCTCCAAGGGTCATCTGGGTCCGAAAACCGGGGATGGCCTCCAGCTTGTCCAGGGTGCCCGACGTATGGCCCAAGCCCCTGCCCGACATCATGGGGACACAGAGCCCCAGCTCCGCCGCCAGAGGGGCCAGGACCAGCGAGGTCTTGTCTCCCACACCGCCGGTGGAGTGCTTGTCGACTTTCGGCGATGGGATATGGGAAAGGTCCAGGACCTCCCCCGAGTTAATCATCAGATCCAGCAAGGACTCCAGCTCGGCCGAGCTGAAGCCTCGGAAGTGGACGGCCATGAGGAAGGCCGCCATTTGATAGTCCGGGACCTCACCGGACAGAAACCCCAGGAAGAACGCCTCCATCTCATCCTGGGTGAACTCTCCACCCCGCCGCTTCTTCTCGATCAGGCGGGAGGGGATGGGTGAATTCACTCGCTGCTCAGGCGTTTCCGGGCCCCCTGTAGGGCGTCATCAACCCGGGTTCTCACCTCTTCAGCGACATCATCCCACCGGTCTCCGCTGGACTTTCTGATTTCCACGGCCGCCCTTCCCAGCTTTCTCCGAGTCCTTCGTCCGCTCTGGGGCGCCGAAAGTAGGGCTGCCGCAACACCAATGGCTGCACCCAACAACAGACCCGCGACGAATCCCACCAATTGGTCGTCATGCCCTTCACTCATGATCCTTTCGTCCTTTCTCTTCTTCTCTCTTCAATCCTCTTCAATCGTTTCGGAACCTCGGTCCTGTGGTATACCCCATGGATCAGAAAGAGGGCCGGGGCCCCGGGGTTCCAGAGGGGAGGAGGAACTCGGCTCCCGTGGTCTTACCTTTCTACCTCCTTATATTACGTAGCGGTTCCAAAAATCTCGTAGCGGTTCCAAATATTTCGCAACAGTTCCAAATCATGAGAGTCCTTGGAATAGACTTCGGAGAGCGGCGCATAGGCCTGG
>JAUXEE010000050.1 GCA_030618065.1 Gemmatimonadota bacterium | reverse complement strand
GGCGTGGGCCGGCAAGGTGAGCTTCCCCAGGAAGGCCTCTGCCTCGGCGATCCCCCCCTGCAGTTCGAAGGAGAGCATGCCTCCGAATCCATCGAAGAGACGGGCAGCACGATGGTGTTGGGCGTGACTCGCCAGTCCCGGGTAGTTCACTCTCGTCACCCCGGGGTGCCCCTCCAGGAATTCGGCGATCCGATGGGCCGAGGCGTTCTGTTCCCTGACCCGAATGGGGAGGGTCTTCAGGCCACGCTCCAAAAGGAAGCAGGCGTGGGAATCCAGGACCCCCCCGAGGTGATCGAGGGTGACCTTGATCTTGAAGACCTGTTCCGCCGAACCGGCCACGACACCTGCACAGATATCGGTGTGTCCATTCAGGTACTTGGTGGCGCTCTCCATGATCAGGTCGAACCCCAGCTCTGCCGGACGGAGATTGACCGGGCTGGCGAAGGTGTTGTCGATAATGGACACCAAGCCGTGCTCCCGGGCGAACTCCACCACCGCTTCCAAGTCCGCAAGCTGGATAAGGGGGTTGGTGAGGCTCTCTACGTAGACCACCCGGGTCGTGGGCTGGAGCAGCCCGGGCCAGGAGGCGGGATCCTGAGGATCCATGGGAGTATGGGAAATCCCCAAGCGGGGGAATTCATGGGTGAGGAGGCTGGTCGTGCCCCCATAAAGGCAATCCTGAACCAGCATGTGGTCCCCGGTGGAGAGAATTGCCAAAAGGGTGGCAGAGATGGCGGCCATGCCGCTCCCTGTGGCCAGGGCCGCTTCCGAAGCCTCCAAGGCCGCGATCCGTTTACCCAGGACGATATGGTTGGGGCTATTGCTCAGGCGGAGGTATCCGACGTTGTGATAGTCTTCCCCATGGTACTCGTAGGTGCTGGACTGAAAGATGGGGGTCGTGATGGCACCTTCCAGTCGGGGATCGATTCGGCCGGCGTGAATGGCTTTGGTGGAGTTACCGGGATTGGAGGTCATGGGTATGCGCCCCGTTTTGAGAGTTATTCTGGCCCCACAATCTGTCCTCGCCCTGGGGCCACCGCCACATCCGGCAGAAGACTAAAACACTTTGGCCCCTTTTCTCGTAGTCCTGGATACGGGGGAAGTGCGTCTCAGGGAAGGACCCCCACCTGATCTGACGTAGGAGGAGTTTCCATGTACGACGAATTCGAGAGAGCCGTCACCGGAAAGAGCGGCGAGAGACTCTCCTTTCTAGCCTGGCTGTCCATCGCCCTGGGCACTCTGTTTGTCATCGGGGTCGTGGGGGCCGGCCTTGTTGCCGTCCGCGTCAGGTCCCATGTCGCTGAAATGGTCCATGTGATCCAGCATGAGCTGGAGGTCGGTCCGACCCTGGCGGCAGAGGCCATGGTGGAGCGGCTGGAGTCCCACGCATCTCTCCTCTCGGTTCCTCCGGAGGAAGGGGTCATGCTTCTTCAGGATCTCGGATCCGGATCCCCGGAAGAAGCCTTCATGGAGGAATTCTTCGGCGGGACTCTGGAGCTTTTCCCCGAGGGTCGGGAATTCGTCGAGGGGCTCAAAGACCAGGCCCGGGAGGGTTTCCTGGAGATCAAATCGGGTGAGGGGAAGATCAGCATGGATCTCATCCGAGGGGAGGACGGCGGATCCCTCATCATCGACACCGATGATGGCCAGGTCAGGTTCGACCTGAGGAAGACCGAAGACGGAGGATTCCTGGCCATCGATTCGGACGACGGGCAGATTCGCTTCGACCTTACCAAGAGCGAGGATGGTGGATCCCTGGTCATCAACTCCGACGAAGGTCAGATTCGCTTCGACGTCCAGGGTGGGGAAAACGGAGGGTCCATGGTGATTCAAACCGATGACGCCACCCTCCGGTTTGGCGCCGGTGATGAAGCCGAGGCCATGCCCCGTTGGGTTCGGCGGGTCGACGGAATGCCGGCGGATCCTCAGAGAGTCTACTCCCTGACTTCCGAGGAGGGCTTCATGGGGGCCGTGGCGTGGGAAGGGGACGGCTCTCCCCGTGAGGTCCTTTCGTTCTATCGGGAGTGGCTCGAAGGTGAGGGCTACGAGCTCCGGGCCGAACATCGACTCCACGAGGAAGGCAACGACCAGGGCTCCCTCTGGGCACGGAATGAGGAAACGGGGCGGGTCGTGTTCCTGGTGGCCGGCCAGGAGGAGGGGATGACGAAAATTCTCCTCGGGTACGGGGAAGGGGAGGGATAAGCCCCGACTACCGGGCCTGGACGGGCCGATGATCCTCCCTGGGCTTCGGCCCTACTCCCAGTCCGGATCGGTGATCTGCCTCCACGGCAGCACATCGATGGCATGCCGGTCCTGGTGGTGATCCCCGCCGTAGATGAGGCGTAGGACGATCTCCCGGTGGCCTGCCTCCTCGTGAAGGAGGTCGTCAAGCCGTCGTAGGTTCCGGAAGAAATCCTGGTTGACCGTAGCGCCGGCCTTCACCTCCCCGAGGATCACCCTGGATCCCGTGTCTACGACCAGATCAACTTCGAGTCCCCGGGCGTCGCGGAAGTGAAACAGCCCGGGATTGAGACCCCTATGCAGGCGAAGCTTGAAGACCTCCGCCACAACCCAGCTCTCGAAAATCTGGCCTCTGAGAGGATGGTGCCGGAGCTCTTCCGAAGTCCGGATTCCGAGGAGAAAACAGACGAGACCCGAGTCGAGAAAGTGGAGCTTGGGCGCTTTGATCTGTTGCTTCCTGAGGTTTCGTCGCCAAGCGGGAAGGCGCGTGATCAGGAAGCTCGTCTCCAACACGGAGAGCCATGATCGGGCTGTGTTATGGCGCACGTCCGCGTCGGCTCCAAGCCCCGAGAGGTTGACCTCCGTTCTCGCCTACCCCCCACACTCCCCACAGGGAATCGGGAATCCGCTCCAGGTGAACCTTCGCAGCCACCCTCGGGTCCTCAGGAACCCCACCCCTGTCCCCCGTGGCTTCCACTTAGCCGGCTCCAGACCATGCCCTGGCGTGGAAGAGGATTTCGTAGAGGCCGGTTTGGAGGTCATCGGGTCGCTGGTAATGCCAGAGGGACCAGAAGCCGTGGGTCACCCCTGGGAGCACCTCGTACTCGTGGGGTATGCCGAGAGTATCCAGGTGTTCATGGAGGGCAGAGCTCCCAATGCGGCCCTTTTCGGTGACATAAGAATCCTCAGTTCCGATGGTCATCCGGAGCAGGATCCCGCTCTCGATTACCTGGTCGCGGTTCTGAGCCGCCGCCGCCCGGTAATCGTCCAGGACGTAGTCGCTGACAAAGGCGTTGGCTACGGCCGACGCAAACTTGTCCCAGTGGTTCAGGGCGAAGAAGATGGCCCCGGACGCCCCCCGGGACTGGCCCTGGACCGAAATCCTGTGGGGGCTTCCGCCCGCCCGGAACGTCCTCAAGCAGAAGGCTCGGAATTCGTTAGCGGCCTCGCTCGTCAGGAGGGTGACGTTTTCGGGATAGAACCACTGGACGGTACCGATCTCGTCGGCTCCCCTGGGAGCCACCAAAACAAACGGAGGCGCCAGGCCCTGGTTGATCCACTGGTTCAACTCGGAGACGGGTACGTTGTCGGAGAAGCGGTGTTCGTCCCCACTCTGGCCATGGAGGAAGAAGATGAGGGGGTACGTCCGGCTCCCTTCCGGTGTCCACCCCGGCGGCAGGTAGACCGTGTAGTACACCCTCCCGCGGGCGCCGCTCTCGAAAACGGACACGGTGTACTGCCCATCCCTCCCGGAGAAGCCGGTTTCTTCCCCGTCGGGTGGACCGCTGGTATCACCCGAGCAGGCCAGACCCGAAGCCGACAGGGCGCTGAGGACGAGGAAAGGGAAGAAGCGTCCCACTGGGGTACCGAGGGTGAAGGACTCCAAAGGGGATTACGACGGCAAGCCGAATGCCTTTCTCCGACTAACACCACACAAGAATGTGGTGCAATTGAACAGCTCGGGGCAAGGAGGGAGACGCCTCAGGGAGACGCCTCAGGCTATACCCCCGTCCAGGCGATTGTGCTGGCCCAAGTCACCGAATCCAGGAAGACAGGGGTCCTATGGACCAACAGGCTTCTTCAACCAGACATCCCGGGCCACTTCCACCGTTTGTCGGTGGATGGCCACAGTGTCTTCCACCCGCCGAGCGTACCCACCGGCCAGAACCACTGCCGTTCGGGAGCCCGATTTCACACACCGCTCCATGACCAAACGGTCCCTCTCTTCGAGCCCTGTTTTGGTCAGAGCCAACCCTCCGAGTTGGTCTTCCACGTAAGGGTCGGCACCGGCCAGGTAGATCACAAGGTCCGGTCGGTGCCGAGTGAGGACGAAATTGAGCGCCTCCTCCAACTTCCTGAGGTACTCTTCGTCCCGAATTCCATCGTCGAGCCCCAGGTCCAGGTCGCTGGGTGGCTTGAGGGAGGGGTAGTTGCGCTCCTGGTGCATCGAAAAGGTGAACACCCTGGAGTCCTCCCGGAAGATGGCGGCTGTGCCGTTGCCCTGATGCACATCAAGGTCCACCACGGCACACCGGGACACCGCTCCTTCATCGAGTAGGCCCACGAGGGCCACAGCGACATCGTTCAGGAGACAGAACCCCTCGCCGTGTTCCCGGAACGCGTGGTGGAACCCCCCTCCGAGATGGACCGCCACGCCCTGAGTCAGGGCCTCCCGTGCGGCAAGGGTGGTTCCGCCACAGCAGAGCAATGAGGCTCGTTGAAGCGGGATGCTGAAGGGAAGCTCCAGGGTCATCACATCATGTAAGGAGAGGCTCCCGGTTCGGACTTTCTCCACGTACCCGGGTGAATGAACAGCGCCGATCTGCTCCCAGGATGCTGGGTCCGGATGCAGGATGTCCGTTTCGGCCACGAGTCCAGCGTCGAGGAGGGCGTCGAGGACGAGTCGGTATTTGGCTGTGAGGAAGACGTGGGACCCGATGTCCACCTCATAGTCGGGGGACCAGACCAGGGGCACGTTTTCCCGTGCGCGTCCGTTGGGATTTGAACCCATTCTCTTTTGCCTAACCGTTCACCTTGAATAGGAAGAGGTAATCGGAGCCCGGGTCCAAGTCGGATCGGGAAAAGGTACCGCCCATCGAGGGTCTCGCGTGTTGGAGTTCGGCAGCCCATTTTCGGGGGCAGGCCACACACCTCGATCCCCCCGTTTGACACCGAGAAAAGGTGGCTCTCAAGTTGGTGTATCCCCTTGCATTCGGACGATCCGGAACCGAGACAGCGAAATGAAGAACCGCCGAGTTATTCTGCTTGCTTTGGCCGCCACATTGCCCTTTGCGCACGCATCCGCTCAGGACACAGGTGCCGGACGAGCGGTTCGAACAATCAGCCACGAAGAAATCTATAACTTTGTCAGAACGCTGGCGTCACCAGAATTCGAGGGTCGATACACCAGTCACGAAGGGCACCGGGCCGCCGCTGAGTGGGTGGCGTCCCACTTCGAGGAGTGGGGTCTGAAACCGTACGGCCAGGAGGAAGGGTTCCTCCATCCCTACCCTTCTCCCATGACCCTCCAGGACGAGGCTGAGATGACCCTCCTCCTCCCGGACGGGAAGGCCAACGAAGAGGGCGAGTCATCCTACCGGGAAGTCCCTCTGGAGCTCGAATCCGAGTTCATGCCCTTTTTCTTCTCCGCCAACGGCTCCGGGGAAGCGGGAATCGTGTTCGCCGGATGGGGCGTGAGCGCGCCGGAGTTTGGTTATGACGATTTTGCCAACATCGATGTGAACGGGAAATTCGTGGTGCTTTTCCGAGGCTCTCCAAGCACCGATGATCCCGGGTTTCAGGAGTGGATGTCCCAGCACCGAAGCTCATTCTTGACGACAGCTCGGGAAAAGGGCGCTCTGGGCATCTTGTATGTGTATTCGAAGGAGCCCATCGCCTACACTGGAACCCAATATGTGGAGGGGTACACGCCCTTCCTGGTCGGCGAGTCGGTGGTGGACCTGTTGGTTGAACAAAAAGGAACCTCGTTCAGTCGGCTGAAACAGGATCTGGCCAACTTTCAGAAACCCATTTCGTTCCCCCTCGATGCGAAGGTCCGCTACCGCGTCCGGGCCAGGCACTTCCCGGATGCCGTGAGCCAGAATGTCATCGGCTACGTGGAAGGATCCGATCCGGATCTGAGAAATGAGGCCTTTTTCCTCTTCGCCCACATGGACCATGCCGGGTCACACTTCGGACGTGTGTTTCCTGGGGCTCACGACAACGCCAGCGGTACAGCCGTGGTCATGGAGTTGGCCAGGACGTTCGCCCAGCTCCCGGAAAAGCCGAAACGTTCTGTGGTATTTGTTCTTTTCACTGCAGAAGAAGTAGGGCTGGGGCCCAGCTTCTTCACGGACAGCCTCCCCGAGCAGTTCATCAAGGTCGACGGGGTATTCAACTATGACATGGTCGGGGTAGGGGACCACGTCAGCTTCGACCTCGGTACGCTGCCGGAGGAGTTCAGGGAGCTTGTAGTGCAGGCCGATGCATCTCTCGGGATCGTTCGTGATGCAGAAGGCTCTCGGAGATCCGCCCGGGACTACCCTTATCTGTACTTCGCCTCGAGCGACGGGTACAGCACCTACGAACATTATCACCGGTCATCGGACAACATCTATCGCATCAACCCGGAGATCATGGCGAACATCGCTCGCCTCTCGTTCTTGACCATCTTCCCCTGGGTGGATCGGTAGACTCCCCCGATGGTAGGGGATATTCAGTCGGTCAGCGTACAGCCGTTAGCCATCGAAGGGACCGGGGCCGCGCTGACCTCCCCCGGCTTCGGAAAGTCACTGGGGAGGAGATCCCCTCAACCTCCCCTTCTGAACTCGACGACCCTCCCAACGACTTCTGGGAGGACGCCGTGGTAGTGACCCCACCCCAGAAGGAGGCAATTTCAATCCGTGTGGATCAGGATGTCCTGGCGTGGATCCGGAGTCAGGGGCCCAGATACCAAACGACGGTGAATCTCCTCCAGGAGATTTCGGATCAAGGACATAAGCGTGAGTTGTCGGGAGTATTTCCAAGGATGATCCAAGGAAACTAATAACGAACCGTCAGCGAGGGAAAGGAAAGGACGGACTCTTCACGGACGTTTCATGGCCCTGTCGCGGAACCCGGGTGTTGGCCGTCACCGCTTGGAGCCAAGGGAGAGAAGTATGGCCCGAACCTCAGTACGCAGGTCAGGGAGGAGGGTTTCCACAACGTTCCAGATCAGCTCCACATCCACGCCAAGGTAGTCGTGAATCACCTTGTCGCGGGTGCCGGCGATTTGGCGCCAGGGAACCTGAGAGTTCTCCTTCCGGAGTTCGTCCGGGAGGTTCTTGACTGCCTCACCGATAATCTCAACCCGCCTCAGAACGGCGTCCTGGACCTTTTGGTCTTCTGAGAAACCCCCCAGATCCAGCCCCGCAACATATGACTCGATGAAATCGATGCACTCGAGAATGTGGCTCAGGTAGACTGCCGGATCCCGGCTCACAGGACTCGAACCTCTTCTTCGAGAATCCTGTCGCGAAGTAGCGGGTGGAGAGACCGGTACGTATGGGCGTCAACCTCCATACCCAACTCTTCGGCAAGGTCGAACTGGAGATCTACGAGATCCCAGAGAGTTGAGCCGGGAGGGAGCTCCACGAGCAGGTCCAGGTCGCTCTCTGACCCGTCCTCACCCCTGGCGAAGGACCCGAAGATACCTGCCCGAAGGACTCCCCTGTCCCGAAGAATGGGGAGGATCTGATCCCGGAGGGAAGTGACGGCTGGAGTCATAGAGAAAAGATAGGGAGGGTGGCCAGCGGGAACCAGAGGAATCCGGTCGGCCCATGAGGAGAGGAACCGGAACATCCTCTCCATACGTCCTTCACCGAAAGGAGTATGAGACTCACCGGACGGGTCAGGGCCACTTCATGGCCGTGTCGCTGGCGATCGGTTCCAGGCGATCGGTCTGGCCGGTGTCCATGGGTGGAGGTATGTCCGGACATCAAGAAGGACCCAGGGGTGGGGCAGGGGAATGGATGGAGGGGTAAGCCCCGACTACCGAGGGTCCCGGATCGCTCCCAGAAAGAGGACGGTTCCGCTGAGGCGTTCCCGGATGGCCAGGAGATAGGGTCGGTCGACTGTTATGCCGGGAGACGCCGAGGTGAACCCCATTCCCACCGATGTGGCCGCTGCCGCCTCTGTTCCCTCCTCATCTACCCTCATGTAGGTCTTCTGCCGAACCCGGCTGATATGGGCGTCGGTGGCCGGTGTCATCCGAGAGAAATCCGCCTGGAAGGGCTGGAAGGCGCGCTCCATTCCCATGGCCTTTAGCGCATCGTTCAGAAGGCCGCCCCACTCCAGCTCGAATTTCGGCATCTGGACCATGACCTCCTCCAGGTGGAGGGCATCCATCCAGGTGGCCCATGCCCCGTCGTCCAGCGCCGTGATGAGGTCATCCACCCTTTCTCCTGAGCCGGGAAGCACCACCACCATACCGAAGGCCTGCCCCCCGTAAGGGAGCTCCGCCACCACGCGTCCACCTTCCAACCAGGCGAATCCTACCTCCTCGATGCTCCCGGACATCATGGGAACGCTCACCGTGGAGCCGTCCTCCAGATGGAAGGAGGCCTGGTGGACGACCCTTCATCGAGCTATTCCGGGTCAACGGGCCCTTACTTCACCTTCCCCGGGATCACGTCGGACGAGTATATCCTCCAACAGTAGTGTCCGGCTATAAGTCGAAGAGGGACAACTGGTTAAGAATGCCGCCATTTTCGGGAGTGTAATCCGGGCTCGAAAGTACTTGTGCGAGAGGGGCTTTCTCGAACGCATGGACGCTCAGGATCTGTAGGATTGTGTAGAGATCGCGCTCGATCCCGAGGCGCTTGCGAGCGATGGCGACGAGCAGGTAAATGGAGATGGCGATCCATATCTGGGTGTGCACCGCATTGTCGGAGGTGCCGAAGAAGGTCTTGATGCGCAGGTGCTGTTTGATCCACTTGAAGAAGAGTTCCACCTGCCAGCGGAGACGGTAGAGTTCGGCGATCGTTCGGGCCGGGAGCGAGAAGTCGTTGGTCAGGAAGTCGAGCTTCTTGCCTGTTTCCGGAT
>JAUXEE010000172.1 GCA_030618065.1 Gemmatimonadota bacterium | reverse complement strand
GTGATCGCTGCCGTCAACGTCGTCTTCCCATGGTCCACATGACCAATCGTTCCCACGTTTACGTGCGGCTTCGTCCGCTCAAATTTTGCCTTGCCCATCGCTCTTCCCTCGTGCTTTTCCTCGTACGTTGAAAAGAAGCCACCCGGACCTGCGCCGTGATTCTTCAGGGCGCCTGCCCGGGACAGGTCAATTCACTGTTCTGCTCAATCCGCCTGCCTGTTTTTCAGGAGCGGGAGAGCTCTGGCCGGGATTTGAACCCGGGACCTCTTCCTTACCAAGGAAGCGCTCTACCCCTGAGCTACCAGAGCAACCGCACTGGCTCGTCGTCACCGGCAGTCCTCTTCCGGATCCCAGCCCAGTAATCGAAAGCGGGAGACGGGACTCGAACCCGCGACCCTCAGCTTGGAAGGCTGATGCTCTAGCCAACTGAGCTACTCCCGCAACCTTTCCGACTCCGACCACCTGGGAACCCCGGGGTCGGAACCGGTCATATGGTGGGGGGAGGATTCGAACCTCCGAAGGCTGAGCCAGCAGATTTACAGTCTGCCCCGTTTGACCGCTTCGGTACCCCACCCGAAGTCCCGAACATGAACCCACCCTGAAAGCGGATCTGGCGTGAATTCATGGCGAGCTTGATAAGCTAATCGTAACAAGGGGGGGTTTCAAGGGTTTGTTGGGGCAGGAAAATTCCCTCGGCCCGGGGGATGCGGAGGCACCGTTTCTTGCGCGAGTGACCAGCTCGCAAAACACCGTATGCCCGGAACCGAGGGAGTATCACTTTCCCTTTTCACCACGGAAAGGTAAGGGGTCCAATACCCTGAATGGTTGCGGTAAGGAAAGAAGAGTGTCAGAAGGATGTCAGGAAGGAGGTCAGGAAGGACGGTTTCTCAGGGCTGGAAGCGATATCCAGCCTTGTGGAGGGTGAGAATGTGCCGGGGGTGGGAGGGTTCCTCCTCCAGCTTCCGGCGGAGCTCGGAAATGTGGGTGTCGACCGTCCGGCTCACCACGGCGGCCCGGTGCCCCCACACCTCCTGAAGAAGCTCCAGGCGGCTGACCACCGCTCCCCGCCGCCGAATGAGGGCAAGGAGAAGGTCAAGCTCTTTCGGAGTCAGGGAAAGCTCGATGCCGTCACGCAACACGGTGCGGGACCGGACATCGATCCTCACCGCCCCGAACTCCTCAGCGTCCTGCCCTTCGACGGCGTCCGATACCGATGGCCCCTGTACGCGCCGGAGGATGGCCTCCACCCGGGCCAGAAGCTCCATGAGCCCGAAGGGCTTTGTGACATAGTCGTCGGCCCCCAGGCGGAACCCCAGGACCTTGTCCGACTCCTCTCCCCTTGCCGTGAGGATCAGGACCGGAGTCATGACCCCGGACTTCCTCAGGTGCTGTAGGACGCGGTAGCCGTCCAGGTCAGGAAGCATCAGGTCGAGGATGATGAGATCAGGATCCCACTCCCGGGCCTGTTCCAGCCCTGTCTCACCCCTCTCGGCAACCCGCACCTCGTAGCCCTCGATCTCCAGGTTGTTCTGGAGCCCGTACGCCAGATCGACGTTGTCTTCCACGAGCAGGACGCGCGCCATTGGACCGACCTTATTCTTCGCCGGGAGCCACGGCTCCCCGGGGGAACGCCACTACGAAGCTAGCCCCTCCACTCACCGAATCCTCCACCCTTACAGTCGCTCCCTGGCGTCGGGCCAGCTCTCTCACCACCGCGAGGCCGATCCCCGACCCCGCCACTCCCGAGTCCCGGTCCCTCGCCAGGCGGGAATAGGGGGCGAAGATCTCCCTCCGCTGATCTTCCGGGATCCCCTCGCCCTCATCCTCCACCAGAAGCTGGACGGTCCCGGCGGCCCCCTTCCGCAACCGTACGTCCACGGTCTGATCCGAAGGTCCGTGCTTCACGGCGTTCTCCAGAAGGTTCAGGAGGATCTGCCGAAACGCCCCTGGATCCACCCAGGCCTTCAGGCTCTCGTCCAGGGACGCCTCCACTCGGCAATCCTGGGCCTCGGCCAGGGGGCCAAAGCTCTCGAGGGCTTCGGAAATGAGGGGCGCAAGGAGGACCTCCTGAAGATTCAGAGCGACCTCTCCCCTTTGCGCACGGGAGAAGTGAAGGACGTTGTCCACCTGGTGGGTGAGGCGTTGGGCCTCCTTCACGATAATCTCCAGAGACCGTTGGCGTTCTTCGTCACTTCGGATCCGCCCCAGGAGCAGGGTCTCTCCGAACATCCGGATCTGGGCCAGAGGCGTCCGAAGCTGATGGGACACGCTGGAGACGAAATCGGTTCGGAGAAGGGCCAGCTCCTGCTCCCGGCGGAGTTGGAAAACAGCCACCAGAACCATGGCCGAAGTCAGGGCGAGAAGCCCGAGGATGGTGGGCAGTCGCGACTTGGGAAGCCCCCCGATGACCAGGGTCTCCGCCGCCGAAGGATTGATCCTCACGGCTCCGGTCAGACCGCCGTAGGAAACGCCCACCGTGTCTTTGGCTTCGATCTCCGGTAGATACTGGGGGGAAGAGACAAAGACCTCCCGCCCTGAAGGGGTGGTCACCACGAAGGAGAGGAGTTTTGCCGTCTCGGCCCCCCCGGTGAGAGCCGGAGGCAGCAGAGGGGTCCGTTTCGCGACCTCGGCGGCGATGGCCTTGATGGGAGAGAGGTCGGTTTGAAAGCCGAAGGCCACCTGGGGAGCGGATCCCGAAGGGGGCTCGATCCCATACACCAGCATCCGTTCGTCGCCACCAGTCCCGTGGATCTTGATGCCGGCCGGCATCCGTTTCGGGCCGACGGAGCCGAGGGACGCCTGTTCCTTCAGGAAGGTCTTCAGGAATTGAGTGACTTCCGGCCCCGGGGCCTCGTCTCCTCGGGTCTCGAGCTTGCCCGTTCGAAGGTCCAGGCGAAAAAGGAAATGGAACCCCTCCGATCCGAAAGACCAGCCGAAATCCTTCAGGATCTTCTCGAAGTCACGGAATTCCTTCAGAGGCGCATCCGGATAGGCGCCTCCAGCCTTGGCGGCCGCTTCCAAGCCGGGCCCGAGAAACGCACCATAAAGATCTCTCCGGATAGCCGACGTGAGTTGCCAAGCGGCGGAGAGAGCATGGTCCTGGAGAGCTGCCTTGGCGATTCGTTCGTGAGACCGGGTAGCATCCCACGCCTGGTACGCCATGACCCCGGCCAGGCCCAAGGTGAGGAAGAGGAGAATACCCACCATGGCCGTCCGGGAGAAAGCCCTGGCACGACGACGAGTTGGGACCATGGTGAGAAGCTAACAAGGCCAGGGGAACCGGAGGAGGAGGATCTGTCAGGAATTTGTCAGGGTGGGGGGGGTGGTGGTTACAGGGGCAGGGACAACCCGGGCACAGTGGTGGGGCTACCGAACGGGTCGAAATCGGAGGGAAAGTTCGGTTCGGTTCTGAAGGCGAGGCTCTGAGACCAAACTGGATCGAGGCGGTCGGAAGCTGAGCAAAGGGGCACCTAGACCCATGCGGGCAGGTCGACGTTTCAAAACGAACGGTCCTGGATTCCGGCCTTTTTCGATAGCTCCAAGGCCAGAGTATCGGATCGGAGCCTCAGTCGCCCACCACCGAATGGCCGCCCCGGGCACTCCCTCCGTGACCTTCACCTCGACACGTTCAACACTCTCGACACGTTCGCCCTCCCCGGAGCGTTGCAGGAGCACGGAAGTGAGACCCATGCCACCGAGGGCGCTGATGCCGATCACGGCCAGCACCTTCAAATCATGACCGTTCATTTCGTCTCCTCAGTAGGTCGGCGGAAACTAGCCCGCTGGTCTCGCGATCAGACTTTCGGTCATACAGGGCACCCGCGTGCATTGTTCCGGGCGGGACCCGCCTCAATGCTCCACATCATCCGCATACCGCTCCAGCAGGGCCTGGAAGCGGGGGTGGGGGCGGAGGGGGTACCTTCAGGGCTCCTTGCCCAGCTCGCCCAGCAGAACTCTTGCTTCATGAAGGTCACCGGTATCGAAACCCTCTGTGAACCAGCCGAAAACCTGGCTCAGCATCTCCCCGGCTTCCTCCTCACGGCCCTGGGACTGAAGCAGGCGTGCGAGACTGGTGGTAGCCCTCAGTTCGTAGGACTTCGCCTCCTGGCCTTTGGCAATCTCGATGGCCTGGCGGAAGTTAGCCTCCGCCTCGGAGGGATCTGGCTCAGGGAGGGCCAGGAGGAGTTCCCCTCGAATCCGTTGGATCTCCGACTCGTTGCGGAATTCATCCACCGTTTCTGAAGTAGAGAGAGCTTCTTCCAAAACCCTCCAACCCTCTTCCGCTCGACCACCGATCCGGAGGGCATCGGCCAGAAGAGCCGAGAAGTCGCAGTATCCGATCTTCAGACCCTTCGACACCGAGCGGCTCAACCCGGTCCTGATGCCCTCTATGCCCTCCGCGTCCTCACCCTGCTGCACCTTACTCCAACCATGGGAAATCAGAGCGCGATCCTCCCAAAGCCCGATGGAACCGCCCTCGGTGGCGGCTCTCATCAACTCATCGCTCGACTCTTCGGCGGCTTGGGTATCCCGTCTGAGGACATGGACGAACATCTCATACCCCAATACATAGGGGAGAGACAGAGAGCCTCCGATTTCCCGGGCAGACGCTACCCCGTCTCGACACCACTGCACGGCTTGGTCCGGATACCCGAGGAACCATAACGACCAACCGATCATTCCTCGAGCAATGGACCCAAACTCTGCACCTGCCATGCACCTCCTGTCCACATGCAGCCTTGAATCATATCCAGCCGCCAACAGTGCCTTGTAGTGGGCCACTGCTTTGGGAAAATCTCCCCTCGAATGAGCATTCCGCCCCACCAGATCGTGGGCCGGCCCGATCAGTGCCGGATCACCTTCCTTCAAGGCCAAGGCCAGGCATTGTTCCGCCAGGCCACGACCCAGTCGGTGGTCACCGCCCCAAAGCGACACCACGAAGAGCGCCGTTAAAGCCCAGAAGAGCTGCCGGTCGGTGCCCACTTGCTCCGCGAGTTCACGTGCCCGGGAGAAGGCCTCGGCCTGACCTGGAGCAGTCGAGAAATGGCGTCCATAGCCAAGGCCGAGCTGAACATCGAGTTCTCTGCGATCTCGCTCCGTGGATGCAGGAAGGGTGTGCAGGAGCCCAAGGGCCGATTCGTAGTGAAGGATGGCCGCTCTGAACGCAGTAGCGTCCGTCGCCTGCTCTCCAGCAACGAACATGTAGGCTGCCGCCTTGTCCGCCAGCCCCGCTTCCCTGAAATGCCGCGCAAGCGACAGGGCAATCTGCTCTTTCCCTTTGCCGTAGAGTGCTTCGAGCGCTCTGCCAAACTCCTCGTGTAGGAAAGCACGCTCCACCTCGTCGAGTCGGTCATACAGATAGCGTTGGAACAGGATGTGCCGGAAGCGGTAACAAGAGAGGCGC
>JAUXEE010000266.1 GCA_030618065.1 Gemmatimonadota bacterium | reverse complement strand
GGTGGCGGTGGACTCACGTGGCGAGATCTTCCTGGTCCCAACAAAAGAGGGCGTGGGGGAAAAGACCCAGATCACTTCGTCGGCATGGCGGGACCGCTACCAGAAGTTTTCCCCCGGCGGTAAGTACCTGGCCTACGTATCGGACGAAGGGGCGGAGGAGCAGCTATGGGTGGCGGAGCTGTCTACCGGAGAGCGACGGAAGCTCACGGATCATGACTCCTACAAGGCCGGGAGCTACGCCTGGTCCCCCGACTCGGAGCACATCGCCTTCGTAGCGGCCAACATCCTCTTCGAGGTGGACGTTGCCTCAGGCCGCACCACCGAGCTGGCCTACAACGAGAATAGGGGCTTCAACCTTTCCGAGTACTCTGCTGACGGTCGGTGGCTGGTCTACTCCAGGAGCGATCTGGACGAGAACTCCGAAGTCTACCTCTTCGAGGTGGCTTCCCAGCGGGAAGTGAATGTCACCCAGGATCCTTTCAGGGACTATGACGGCGTCCTGACTCCCGATGGAACCCACATCGTCTTCAGGTCCGCCCGGGACGCAGGGACGGCCCATCTCTTTGTGGCCTCTCTTTCGGCGCTCACCGAGGATCCGGACGATCCCCTTGTGAAGGCCCGTGATGAGGAGGCCGACGAGGCCGACGAGGAATCGGAGGGCGAGGGCCGGAGGGGAGGGAGGCAGGAGGACGAGGCTCCGCCGCCACCCATCACCGTGGATCCCGACGGAATCCGGGAGCGCGCCAAGCAGCTCACCTCTGGTGAAGAGGGCGTGGGCTCCTACTTCCTCTCGGCTGACGGCGAAACGGTCTATTACACCTCACGGGACGATGACGGGGTAGGCCTCTTCTCCATTCCCATCAAGGGGGGCGATTCCCGGAATGTGGCCTCAGGGAGCTTCAGCGACATCCAGCCCACCAAGGACCGGCGGACCATCTTCTTCGGTCGGGGCCAGGGCCAGGTCCATCACATGTCCCTATCCAACGCACGGACGGAGCAGGTCAACTTCTCCTTCTCGGTGAAGGTGGATCACCGAGCCGAGTGGGAGCAGATCTTCGAGGAAGCCTGGAGGGTCATGAAGTTCCGTTTCTACGACCCGAACATGCACGGAAAGGAGTGGGACGCTATCAAGGCCCACTACAAGCCCCTCCTGGCCCACATCGGGAGCTACGAAGACGCCCATGACCTGGCCAACCAGATGATCGGGGAGCTGAACGCCTCCCACGTTGGTGTCAGCGGACGTTCCAGTGTAACCATGGACCGGGAGTACGCTACGCGGCTGCCGGGCATCGAGCTGGAGGCCGCCCAGGGCCGCTATCGGGTGAGCCACCTGTACCGGGACGGCCCCGCCGACAAGGAGTGGCTTGACCTGGAGGTGGGGGATTTCGTGCTGGCCATCGATGGGCAGGAGATCCGGGCCGGGGAAAACTACTGGAAGATTCTGAACCATGCCCTGAACGACTATGTGACCCTCCGGGTTGCCGACTCTCCCGATGGTGCCAATGCCCGGGATCAAAGGGTCCAGACCGAAACCTCTCTCAGGAACATCCAGTACCAGGAATGGGTGGAGGGGAACCGGGAGTTCGTAGAGAGTGAATCTGATGGGAAGATCGCCTACGTCCATATTCGGTCCATGAACCGGAGCTCCCTGGCCGTTTTCGAAAACGAGATCAACCGGTTCTGGAACGCCCAGGGGATCATCGTGGACATTCGCTACAACGGGGGTGGAAACACGGACCAGCAGATTCTGGATATCCTGGAACGGCGGCCTTACGAGTACTGGAACAACCGATGGGCTGCCCCCAGCTCAGGCCGGCGGCCCAGGCAGGCCATCGCCGGGCCCAAGGTCATGCTCATCAATGCCCGGTCCGGCTCGGATAGTGAGGTGACGCCCTTGGGCTTCAGGGACCTGGGTCTCGGGAGCATCGTGGGGAACCCCACCGCCGCTGCCGTTATCGCCACCGGAAGCTACCGCCTCATCCATGGTGGCTCTATTCGGACCCCCGGATCCCTGGTGGTGAGCTATGATCCTACCAAACCCCACAACCACGGGATCAACCTGGAGAACTACGGTGTGGCCCCGGACGTTTTCGTTTGGAACAGTCCGGAGGATGAGATTCAGGGCTTCGACAGGGAGTTGAAGGCGGCGGTGGACGAGGCTCTCCGGATGCTGGCGGAGGGCCTTTATCAGTACCAGGGTTCGGGAGGGTGAGGGCCGGCTATGCCCATTCACGACAGCTACGCTCGGATCACTCCCTATGAGCTCCTTCTGCCAGAGGAGGGATTCGCCGACAAACGCTTTCCTTTGATCGAAGAAGAGGCGGAGAAGCGAAAGGCCGATATCTCGGTTCCGGAACGGTTCGCTCTCCTGAGCGAGGCGGGCGCCGTCCTTCGTGAGATCCGAGGGGAGGAGGATGACCCCCAACTCATCCATCAGTATGGAATCCTCCTCTTCCACGCCTTCCACTTCTGGCGGGGGGGCCAGCCCTTCCTCCAGCTGGAAACGGGGGTGGTCAGGTACCTGGTTGAGGTGGGCCCCAAGAGTGGGGAGTGGGTCCCCTCCCTCCCCGGGCCGGCGGGATACGTCCAACTTCCCCAGCACCTCTTTTGGGCTCCCGGGGGAGAGGATGCGACCCCCGAAGGGGAGGATGCGGTCCCCGGGGGAGAGGATGCGGTCCCCGAATCCCTCGATGGTTTCTTCTGGTCGGCGGTGGATGGGGAAAGGCTGTCCCTCCTGGTCGTCATGGGCATTCGGAAGGACCGACCGGGCTTGAGCGTGATTCCCCTCCCGGCTCTCCCTCTGTCGGTGGCGGGTGAGTGGGCAGCTATGAAAGTCAGGCCCGAAGGGAAGGACTTCCAATCCTCCCTTCCCGGAGCCGATCTCGAGAACCTCTACGCCCTGGAGGCCGGGGCGGAAGCCATGAAACTGGCCATGCGAATTTTCTGGTACCTCGATGTCTTCCCAGGATCTGTGGCCGAGGGGGTAAAGGGCCCGGAGGGGGGAGGTGGGCCGCAACCCAGCCGGCTGGGGTTTCGTCGGATCGTCTTGAAGGAGGGCTGATGGCCAGGGAATCGAAAAGGGCAAAGCGGGAGCGAGGAGGAGTCATCTTCGGGCTGCTTGAAAGGGAATACCCCAAGGCCATGACAGCTCTGGACCATAGGAATCCCTTCGAGCTGGCCGTAGCCACCATTCTCTCCGCCCAATGTACCGACGAGAGAGTGAACATGGTCACGCCGGAGCTCTTCCGGCGCTTTCCCGATCCCACTGCCTTGGCCTCTGCATCTCGGGACGAGCTGGAAGAGGTGGTTCATTCCACGGGGTTCTTCAGGAATAAGGCGAAGAATCTCATCGGAATGGCCCAAGCTCTGATGAGGGAGCATGGAGGGGAGTTTCCCCGGACTCTGGCCCAACTCACAGAGCTCCCGGGGATTGGGAGGAAAACGGCCAACGTCATCCTCGGGAATGCCTTCGGGATCGACGAAGGGGTGGTGGTGGACACCCACGTGAAGCGTTTGGCGGGACGGATGGGTTTCAGCCGGGAAAAAACACCAGAGAAGATCGAGCTCGATCTCATGGAGGTGTTCCCCAGGGAACGTTGGACTCCTCTCTCCCACCTTCTCATCTTCCATGGGCGGGGACCGTGCCCGGCCCGAAAAACCCGGTGCCACGAGTGCGTGGTGGCCCACCTTTGCCCGGCATCTTTGGTGTAACCGGTCTCGCTAGCCTCCCCCCTCTTCCTCCGGCCGTTCCTGCTTTTCCGCCAACCGGTCGGCCCTGTCCATCCTCCTCCCGATCCGGTCGAATTCTGCCACGAGCTCCTTTCTCATCCGGGCTAACCGCTCCCTCCGATCCCGGCGGAAGGCCACCCGGAAGAAGAGCCGGATGTCTTCCTCCATCCTGAGCCAACGCTCGTGCCATGCGATAGCCAGCAGGCCCAGAGGGACCAGGATGACACCGATGCCCAGAGCCCAGCTCCATCC
>JAUXEE010000158.1 GCA_030618065.1 Gemmatimonadota bacterium | reverse complement strand
GATTGAACTCGAGAAAGCCGAGATTGAGATGCCACCAACTGTCAAGGTCGTGCGACGCCCGGAGGGAGTCAGGACGTCGTATCTTCGAGCCACCCTCAAGGGAATGGCCCTGACCTTCAAGCATCTTGTTAATCCCAATAAGATCACCCTCCAGTACCCGGAGGAACGACCGACCCTCTCTCCCCGTTGGAGGGGAACTCATCGGATGGAGGTCCATGCCGATGGAAGGCCGAAGTGTGTGGCCTGCGGCCTTTGCCCCACCGTCTGTCCTTCCAACTGCATCCGCCTCGTGGGGGGAGAAGACGACCAGGGGAACCGGTATCCCGTAGTCTACGAGATCGACGAGTTCCGGTGCATCTTCTGCGGGATGTGCCAGGAGGTCTGCCCTGTAGAAGCGATCCACCTCGGGGTTCACTTCGAGAACGCTGAATACACCCGGGAGCGGTTCGTGTACGACCTGGACCGCCTCATGGAGCAGGACCACCCCACTGCCCTCCTCTGGGATCCCTCGGATCCCCGATCGGAATGAGAGGGGAGAACCCATGGCCAACTTTTTCGACTTTCTTCTCAGCGCTGATTTCCTCTTCTACGTCTTCGGTGGGGTAGCCATCGGAAGCGCCATCGCCCTGGTGACGCGAAAAAGCCCGGTGGCGAGCCTCCTCTTCATGGTGGCTACTCTGGCTTCCCTCGCCGGTGTGTATGTCCTCTTCGAAGCTCACTTCCTGGCGGCCATCCAGATCATCGTCTATGCCGGGGCCATCATGGTCCTCTTCCTCTTCGTCATCATGCTCCTGAATCTGGGGCATGACTATCAGAAGGATCTGAAGGGGGGAGCCTGGGCCATCGTCGCCTTCGTGGTGGCCGGGGGACTGGCGGGTGTCCTGGCTCAACAGTTCAAAGGCACCGAAGCCCTCCCCATCTATCAGAATGCCCAGGGTCCGGAGGTTATCGATGCCCTTCTGGCGAGCCAGGGGGCAGTGGGGGCCATCGCCCATCCCCTCTTTTCCGACTACGTAGTCGCGTTCGAGCTCACGGGGATCCTTCTCCTTGTAGCCATCGTCGGGGCCCTGGCCCTGGCCAAACGGAGGGTGTGACGAAGCATGCTTACTGAAGCCCTCGTCCTCAGCGCTTTTCTCTTCGCGGTAGGGACCTTTGGCTTCCTGGTTCGCAGGAATGCCATCATCATGTTCCTCTGCATCGAGCTTCAGCTGAATGCAGTAAACCTCTCCTTCGTGGCCTTCTCCCGGTATCTGGGCATCGAAGGACAGCTGTACGTCTTTTTCGTCATGACCGTCGCAGCAGCGGAGGCGGCCGTGGGTTTGGCCATCATCATCTCCATCTTCCGGCATTTCGAGACCGTCAACGTGAACAACTTCAACCTCTTGAAGTGGTAGGGGCATGACTCTTCCACTGGTGTACTCCGCTTTGCAGGAGGGGCACGAGATCCTGGCGGCTCACGAGGTCGCCGGTGAGGCCTTCGAACCCTTCCTGCCCGGTCTGGTCATCCTCCTTCCTCTCCTGGGTTTCATCCTGAACGGGGCCTTGGCCCTGGCCGCCTCCAGGCGGTCGGCCGACGCTCTGAGGGGAGGGGCGGAGCTGGACTTCTTCGAGGGGGGGAAACGCCCCTGGACCCATAGCCTACCGACCTGGATCGGACCGGGCGTAATTGGTCTGGCTTTCCTCATCGTTCTGGTGAATTTCACCAGAATGCTGGGGGCCGATCTGCACGAGCCCGTCATCCGGCACTACTGGACCTGGATGAGTACCGGGGCTTTCCAGGTGGACGCGGCCCTCCAGCTCGATCAGCTCAGCATGGTCATGATGCTGGTGGTGACGGGGGTGAGCTTCATCATCCACGTTTTCAGCGTGGGTTACATGGGAGAGGACCAGGGATACCCCCGATATTTCAGCTATTTGAATCTCTTCGTCTTCTTCATGCTGACCCTGGTCATGGGGGCCAGCTTCCTTCTCATGTTCGTGGGATGGGAGGGAGTGGGGTTCTGTAGCTACATCCTCATCGGATACTGGTTCACCGACAAGGCCAAGGCGGACTCGGGGAAGAAGGCCTTCATCGTCAACCGGATCGGGGACCTGGGGTTCCTGGTGGCCATGCTCCTGCTCTTTGCCGGGTTTGGGGCTTTCGCCGGATTCGGGACGCTGAATTTCGTTGGGGTCTTCGCCGCCGCGCCGGACGCTTTGGTGTACGGGGGCGGTGTGGTGACGGCCATCACCCTCCTCCTCCTCCTGGGGGCAACGGGAAAGAGCGCTCAGATTCCGCTTTACGTCTGGCTTCCCGATGCCATGGCCGGA
Source organism: Gemmatimonadota bacterium (assembly GCA_030618065.1). Classification (GTDB taxonomy): domain Bacteria; phylum Gemmatimonadota; class Gemmatimonadetes; order Longimicrobiales; family Gaopeijiaceae; genus JABDNZ01. The sequence continues at coordinate 3,330 of JAUXEE010000158.1, read as the reverse complement.
CCGACTCCCGTGTCGGCTCTGATCCACGCCGCCACCATGGTAACAGCGGGAGTCTATATGGTGGCCCGGACCTCCGTCCTCTTTGCCTTGGCTCCTGTAGGCGGCCTCACCGTGGCTCTGATAGGGGCCACGACGGCCCTCTTCGCCGCCACCATCGGCTTGGCTCAAAACGACATCAAGAAGGTCCTGGCCTACTCCACCATCTCCCAGTTGGGTTTCATGTTCATCGGGGTGGGAGTAGGGGCGTACGCGGCCGGGATTTTCCACCTCATGACCCACGCCGTCTTCAAGGGTCTTCTCTTCCTGGGGGCCGGGGCGGTGATCCATTCCATGCACCATGCCCTGCACCACACGCACAATGATGCGGATCCCCAGGACATGAGGAACATGGGTGGGCTGAGGAAATTCCTGCCCATCACCTGGATCACCATGTGGCTCGCCACTCTGGCTATCGCGGGGATCTGGCCCTTCGCCGGCTTCTTCTCCAAAGATGAGATCATTTGGATGGCCGGGGCCCGGGCCGGTGGTGTCTCCGGGGGTTGGTACACCCTCATCTGGATCATGGCCCTGGCGGCTGCCATGATCACGGCCGTCTACATGACGCGCCTCATGATCATGACCTTCCATGGGAAGAACCGGACGGGGCAGGAGGAAGCCCGGCATCTTCACGAGTCTCCCTGGGTCATGACCGTGCCTCTCATGGTGCTGGCGTTCTTCTCGATTTTCGGGGGATGGATCAATGTCCCCCACGCCATCTCCGACTCCTTCCTGGGTGGGTTCGGTCTCTTGCCCATGACGGAGTGGCTCCATGAGTGGCTCCATCCCATCGCCGGGGTTGCGACGGAAATCCAAGCGGCCAATGCCGGGGCCTTCGTCGACCGCGCACCCTTTGGGGGTGGGGAGCTCCTCTGGGCGGTCCTGTCCACCGGGGCGGCCCTCATCGTGGTTCTCGTGTCGGCTCGGGTGGTAGGAGGCTTCAAGATCCTGCCGGCGGGTGAGTCTCCGGAGCCGGTCGGCTTCAAGAAGGTCCTCTTCATGAAGTACTACGTGGACGAGTTCTACGATCGGATCATCGTCCAGCCCCTCATCAGGGCCTCCCGTTTCTCCTGGAAGGTCATCGATGCGGGGATTGTGGACGGCGTCGCCAACGGTTTGGGGAATCTGGCTCGAGCCTTGGGTTGGTTCGGAAGCCTCTTCCAGACCGGCTCGGTAAACACTTACGCCCTCTTTCTGGCCATCGGGGTTCTTGTGATCCTCGGGGTCGTCGCCTTCTAGAGGGAAGATACGAATGCTTTCCTTGCTTGATTCCATCGGATACGGCGAATGGATCCTCCACGCGCTGCTCTGGCTCCCCTTGGTGGGGATGGTGCTGGTGCTCATGGGTCCGGAGGCTCGGGCGAAACAGCTCGCCTTCGTCTGGAGCCTGGTCGTTCTCGGTCTGAGCCTGGGTCTTTGGTGGGCTTTCGATCCTGGTATAGGCACCTTCCAATTCGAGAGCTCCATTCCCTGGATAGCCAGTTGGGGCGTGAGCTACGCAGTGGCCCTGGACGGTATCAGCCTGTTCATGGTGATGCTCACAGCGTTCACCACGGCCGTGGCCATCCTGGGTTCCTTCAACTACATCAAGAAGCACGAGAGGGCCTTCTACGCCCTCATGCTCCTCATGGAGACAGGAGTGATCGGGGTATTCATCTCCATCGACCTCTTCCTCTTCTACGTCTTCTGGGAGATCACCCTCATCCCCATGTACTTCATCATCGGGGTTTGGGGAGGGGAACGTAGAATCTACTCGGCGGTGAAGTTTTTCCTCTTCACGGCCTTCGGCTCCCTTCTCATGCTGGTGGCGCTTCTCTATCTGTTCTTCGCCGCCCAGGCCATTTCGGGAGAACCGTCCTTCGCATATCAGGCTCTCCTGAACGTCCCCCTGAGCCTTCAGGAACAGCTCTGGCTCTTCGGAGCGTTCTGCCTGGCCTTCTCCATCAAGGTGCCGGTGTTCCCCTTTCACACCTGGCTCCCGGATGCTCACGTGGAGGCGCCCACGCCGGGCTCGGTGGTGCTGGCGGCAGTCCTCCTGAAGATGGGGGCCTACGGATTCCTCCGCTTCCTCCTCCCCTTTTTCCCAGCGGCTGCCCAGCATCCAACGGTGGTCACCCTGATGATGGTTCTGGGGATCATCGGCATCATCTACACGGCCTGGGTAGCTGCGGTGCAGCCCGACGCCAAGAAGCTGGTGGCTTACACCTCTGTGGCCCACATGGGTTTCGTTGTCCTTGGGATCTTCGCCCTGACGGTGAACGGGCTTCAGGGAGGACTCATGGTCATGATCTCCCACGGGATTTCCACGGGGGCCCTCTTCCTCCTCTTGGGCATGATGTATGAGCGGCGGCACACGCGGCTCATCGCCGACTTCGGCGGAATCGGACGGGTGACTCCCTGGTTCGCCACGGCGTTCATGATCACGGCTCTGACCTCCATCGGCCTTCCGGGAACCAGTGGTTTTGTCGGAGAGTTCCTGGCTCTTCTCGGGACCTTCCAGGCCCGGCCTGTCATGGCCATTATCGCCTGCAGTGGGGTGATCTTCGCCGCCTACTACATGCTGCCCATGGTCCAGAAGGTGTTTTTCAACGCCCTGGAGAAGCCTGAGAACAAGACAATGCCGGACCTGTCCAGGCGGGAGTTGGTGATTCTTGGTCCCATGGTGGCCCTGATGATCTGGATCGGGGTTCAACCCGGCCCCTTCTTGCGGCGGATGGAGCCCACCGTCCATGCCGTCATTGAACAAGTGACCGGAAATGGCCTCCAAGCCCAAGGAGGGCATGAGGAGGAGGCCCTGGTGACATTTTCGAGCACAAGCCCCCTGGAAAACGAGGGAGGGGAAGAAGAATCCTCTCCCACCCACCCCGGGGATGAGGAATAAGCTCCTATGGAACTCGATTTCTCTTCACAAGCCCACTTCTTTCTGGCCCTCCTTCCGGAGATCGTCCTGGCCGTTTTCGGGATGATCGTTTTGGTCGCCGGCGTTTGGAAGAAGGAAGAGGAGGGCCGGATAGGGCCCGATGATCTCGGTGCCCTGGCACTGGTGGGGATTCTCCTGGCTGCCGGAGCCAACGGATGGCTCTACGGCGTGAACCAAACCGGGGGCGATGGAATGGTCGTCATCGACCGTTTTCGCCTCTTTGCCAACTGGATTTTCCTCCTGGCTGGAGCGCTGTCGATTCTGATCTCCCTGGCCTACGTCACCCGTCAACGGCTTCAATCAGGCGAGGTGTATGCCCTGATGCTCTTCGCCGTGGTGGGGATGATGATCATGGGGGGAACCCATGATCTCAT
>JAUXEE010000232.1 GCA_030618065.1 Gemmatimonadota bacterium | reverse complement strand
CCCCTCCTCCCCGTCGAGAATACCGTGGCCATGATGAACATGGACATGGTCGGCCGACTCCGGGAAAACACCCTCACGGTCTATGGAACGGGGACGGCGGAAGAGTGGCCGACCCTCCTGGAGAAGTTGAACCAGGCCCAGGATCCACCCTTCGTCCTGACCTCCATCGCCGACGGCTTCGGCGCGTCGGATCACTCCTCCTTCTACGGAGCGAACATCCCCGTCCTCATGCTCTTCACCAATACCCACGCCGATTACCATCGTCCGGAAGACGACTGGCAACTCAACAATTCGGAAGGGATGGAGAGGGTCGCTTCCTTCGCCGCTGATATCGCTGCCGAAGTAGCCGGATCCGGCACCTCCGAAGTCATGGAGGTGACGCTGGTGGAGGGTGCGGGGAATCCCCACGGCGGAGGCATGCCCGCCGACCAGGACGCTCCCGCGAGCCCCGGCTATGGGGCCTATATGGGAACCATTCCCGACATGACACCTCAGGACTTCGGCGTTCGCATCACCGGGGTCCGGGAGGGCAGCCCTGCGGAAAAAGCCGGCCTACGGGCGGGAGACACCATCGTGGAGCTCGGCGGGAAAGAGATCTCCGACCTCTACGCCTACACCTATGTCCTACGGGATCACAAACCGGGAGACGAAGTGACGGTGGTCGTCCTCCGAGACGGAGAACGCCTCAGCTTCACGGCTGTCCTGGGGAGCCGGTAGGGGCCCTTTGGCGGAAGGATTCGGGTGCCTTTGTCAACAGAACCCGGCCAGAAGTGCACGGAGACAATCCGCGGGGAAAGACATCAGACCAAAGGAGGGCGGACGGGCCGTGGGGGTACTCATCCCACCTGGACGAGATGCCCGACGCACACCCGATGTCAGAGCAGTTCCGGAAGATCGCGAAGAGCATCGGCGATGGGGAGAACACGAATCGGGTCATGATACGCGGGATGATCACCGCCGTAGAGTACAAAGGCTTTGGCCATGGGGTAGTCCGAAAGGAAACCCCGCAGACCACGTAGATCATGGCCGGATAATCGGCGTTTTCGCTTCACTTCGATGGCAACGATGCCTCGTGGCCCATACAGGACAAAATCGACTTCCATGCCGCCTGCCGTTCGCCAGTAGCACAGATCGTAGTTCAACTCCAGGTTGTGAATCGTTGCTCGCAACTCGTGAAAGACAAGGGTCTCCAACGCAGCACCGTCAATCTGTTCGGGGGCATCCAGTGGGCCGCGTGGACGAACGGCCCGATAAACGCCTACGTCGAAAAAGTAGAACTTCGGGTGCCCCGCTAAGCGTCTCTTCGCGCGCTTCTGGAACACGGGCACGCGGACACCGATAAGCAGGTCCTCCAGAATCTGGAAGTAGCTCTCGGCAACTTTCCGGTGCACGGCAGACTCTCGAGAAACTGCGGATATGTTGAGCGGCTGCCCCTGTGAGAAGCTGGCCGCTTCCAGAAAGCGTGCGAATGCGCCTGCCTGTCGAGTGAGCCCCTCCGCGACGATTTCCTCCCGCAGATAAGTCTGCACGTAGGTCGCAAGGTAGTCTTCGGGCACCACGTCCTTCTCAGGATCGTGAATCGTCGGCAGCATGCCGTGTTGCACCGCCTTCGACAGAGAGAAGTCCTGCCCGAGTTCAGTCGCAGTGAACGGGAAGAGCTGATGAGTGATCGCCCTTCCGGCCAGCAAGTTGCTCCCGCCTCGCCTCAACTTGCGTGGGCTACTGCCCGTCAGCACGAATACGAGGTTACGCGTTTCGATGAGCCTGTGCACCTCGTCGAGCAGCGCAGGCACACGCTGTATCTCGTCGATCACAATCGGTTTGCGATGGTCTGGAGGGATCCGATCGGCCAAACGTTGCGGATCGGCAAGCAACTGCCCGCTGGTTCGAGCCTCGAGGAGGTCGATGTAGATGCTGTCGGGGAGGCAATGACGCAGCCAGAACGTCTTGCCGGTACCACGCGGCCCGAACAGAAAACAGCTCATCGAGGTGTCGATTTTCTTCTGTCTGGAGTACATAACTCCAATATGCAGGTATTATTGGCGCTGTCAACTCCATAATGGCAGAATTCCTCGTGCCTCGTGGAGGGCAGGAAGCAGTGGAGCGCCATCGATTCGGCTGGCCCTCGCAGGCTCCTCAGCTCAACAGCTCCATCTGATCCACGGCCTCCGATCCGGATCCAGGAATCCCGTTTCCTCCCCGGTCGGGGGCCGGCACTTCCCCCCCCTTGCCCGAAGCTCTGGTGACCTTCAACACCCGGTCGCCCGTCGGTAAAGAGGCCAGCCGTTTTCCCCGGCTTCGACGATGTTGCTCCGGAATGTCGTCCACGGGAACCCGGAACACCTTTCCACCGGCGGAGACCACCATGACATCCTCCCCCTCCACCACCTCCAGAGCCGAGACCAGGGCCCCGGCATCCTCTCCTCCAGGCAATGCCAACGTACCCAACCCACCCCGGTTCTGAAGGGGGAATTCGTCCACCCTCGTCCGCCGGCCCAGACCGTCCTCGGTGATGGTAAGGACCTGAGCTTCACGTCGGACCAGGAGCATCCCAACGACGCTGTCATCACCTCTGAGGCGCATCCCTTTCATGCCCTGAGCCGTCCGGCCCAGGATCGAGATATGCTCTTCCGGGAAACGGATGGCCCGGCCGCTCCGGGAGAGAATCAGGACCTCGGCATTTCCCCCGGAGAGAGTCACCTGGAAAATCTCGTCTCCGGATTTCACTCCCGCTGCGATGATCCCGCCCGCCCGTGGGCTCGAGAACTCCGAGAGGCTCGTCCGCTTCATCAATCCTTTTCGGGTCAGGAAGACCAAGCTCCGATCCAGCCCCAGATCATCCACCGGAAGGACCGAAACAATGGGGTCGTCTCGGCCGGCGCTCACCAGGGCATAGAGGGACTGGCCCCGGGAAACCCGACTGCCCTCCGGCACATCCAGAACCGGAAGGAAGAAGAGGTGTCCCCCCCGGGTGAAGACCAGAATCCACCCCTGTGTCCGGGCCACGAAAACCCTCTCCAGGTAGTCGCCGTCGTACCGATCCATTCCGGCCAGCTCTTTGCCGCTGGTGACCCGTCGTCGGTAGAGGTACACGGGGATACGTTTGACGAAGCCCTCGTGGCTGACGGTCACCACCACATCTTCGTCGGCCAGGGAGGTCTCCACCGCGGCTTCTTCTTCCTCCCCGTCGTCCAGCAAGACCGTTCTCCGCTCGTCCCCGAACCGCTGTACCACCTCCTCCAACTCTTCCAGGAGTACGTCAAGTTGCCGGCCTTCGCTCTTCAGGATGGCCCTCAAATCTCTGATACGACCGATCAGCGTCTTCAGACGAGCTTTCAGATCCTTGTGCTCGAGGCCCGTGAGCTTCCCCAGACGCATGTTCAGGATGGCTTCGGCTTGGACCTCGCTCAAGCCCAGCCTGTCCTGGAGACGGCGCGATGCCGTCGGTCGATCCTTGGATTTCCGGATGATGGCGATGACCTCGTCGATCCGGTCCAGGGCAGCCAGGAGCCCCTCGATGATGTGGTGTTCGGCTTCGGCCTTTTCCAGCTCATGCCGGGACCGCCGCTGAATCACCTCGAGGCGATGATCCCGAAAATGTTCCAGAATCTCCTTCAGGTTGAACTCACGGGGTTGGCCGTGATCCAAAGCCAGGAGGTGGGCCCCGAAAGTGGCCTGGAGGCTGGTTTTCTTCAGAAGAGTCTGGAGCACACGCTTGGCGTTGGAGCCTCGCTTGAGTTCCACCACCAGCCGCATGCCGTCCCGATCCGACTCATCCCTCAACTCGGAGACCTCGTCGATCTTCCCCTTCCGAGAGAGGACGGCGATCTGTTGGATGATCCTCGCCTTGGAGACCCCATAGGGAAGCTCCATCACGACGAGCTGTTGCTTTCCTCCTCTGAGGGCTTCCTTCACCACCCTGGCACGCATGACCAGACGCCCCCGCCCCGTCTCGTACATTGCCCGGATTCCCTCCAGGCCCACCAGGAATCCACCCGTGGGAAAATCCGGCCCCGGTAGTACCCTAAAGAGATCCTCGACGGTGCATTCGGGATCGTTCACCAGGATCTTTACCGCCTCACCCACTTCCCGAAGATTATGGGGTGGCACATTGGTGCTCATCCCCACAGCGATCCCGGCGCTCCCATTCACGAGGAAATTCGGAAACCGTCCTGGTAGAACGGTCGGTTCCTCCAGCCTATCGTCGAAATTCGGCGCCCAATCCACCGTCTCCTTTTCGATATCCGAAAGGAGGTAGGTGGCCGGCCGGGCCAAGCGGGCCTCGGTGTAGCGGTAAGCTGCAGCCGAGTCACCATCGATGGTGCCGTAGTTGCCCTGGCCGTCCACAAGGGGGTAACGGAGGGAAAAATCCTGAACCATACGAACCAGGGTGTCATAGACCGCCGTATCCCCGTGG
>JAUXEE010000267.1 GCA_030618065.1 Gemmatimonadota bacterium | reverse complement strand
GCTCAGGTCCCTCACTCCCCGGGAGCTGGCGGTCATGAAGCTGGTGGCGGCAGGGAAGATGAACAAGACCATTGCACGGGAACTTGGAATCAGTCAGCGCACCGTAGAGATCCACCGCGCCCGCGCCATGGAAAAAATGGAAGCGAAATCGGTGTCTGATCTGGTGAGGATGGTAGTCCGTTTCGAATAATAAGACTTCTCTGACCGCCCCTAGCAAATCCGCGGCAACTGGTCCCCCGGGAGCATATCCACCACGCGATTCCCACCGATCCCCGTTCTCATGACCACCATTCCGGGGTGCCCCTCTACCGCGTGGCCGATGATGGCTGCCTCCTCACCCAGCGGATGGGAGCGGAGCGAGGCGAGGGCGTCCCCGGCTCGATCGGGAGACACCAAGGCCACCAGAACACCCTCGTTGGCTACGTAGAGCGGATCCAGGCCCAACATCTCGCACGCCGCCAGTACCGGCCCCGGTATCACCAGAGAGCCCTCTTTCATCTCGATACCGACCCTCGAGGCCAGGGCGACCTCGTTCAGGGCGCTGGCTACACCGCCCCGGGTCGGATCCCTCAGCACGTGGACCGCCTCTCCTACGCTCTCCCTGAGCCCGGACACCAGGGGATGAAGGGCCGCGGTATCGCTCTCGATCTCTACTTCGAACTCGAGTCCCTCTCGCACTGCCATGATGGCGATGCCATGGCAACCGATGGGTCCGCTGGCGATCACCACGTCACCCGGCACAGCTTTCCCCGGGCCCGGGCGAAAAGCTGGGGAGACCAGGCCGATTCCCGTCGTGTTGATGAACATCCCGTCGGCGCTCCCTCGCTCCACCACCTTCGTGTCCCCGGTCACCACAGTGACTCCGGCCTCGACGGCAGCGGACGACATGGCGCCCACGACCCGGTCCAGCACCTCGAAGGGGAGGCCCTCCTCGAGGATGAATCCCGCCGAAAGGAAAAGAGGCTCAGCTCCCATCATCGCCAGGTCGTTGACGGTTCCGTGAACGGCCAGGGCTCCTATGTTCCCGCCGGGGAATTCCAGAGGGCTCACGACGAAGGTGTCCGTGGAGATGGCAAGCTCGCCGCGGTCCACGCCGACTACCGCGGCGTCCCCTAGCTCGGACAAGACGGGGTTCTCGAAGCGGGGAAGGAAGTGGTCCCTCAAAAGGGCGGCGCTCATCTTCCCACCGGACCCATGTCCAAGCTGGACTCGGTCGGTATCCCCGTAGGGCGTGGGGCAGACCGGCCCCTGGAAAGGGGCCCGTGGAGGGCTCATGACTCTGCCCTGGAAGAAGTAGCCATCTGGTGTCTTCTGTAGTTGAAGTAGGCCGCGCAGGCCCCCTCCGAGGATACCATCGGTGCGCCGAGGGGATGCTCAGGGGTGCAGCTGTTCCCAAAAGCGGGGCAGTCGAAGGGCTTGATCCCACCCGTAAGCACCTCTCCAGCCCGGCACTCCGAGGGTTCGGAAGGCCGAATCGCCTCCAGCCTGAAGCGCATCTCCGCATCAAACTCCGAGAACTCCTCCCGTAGGCCCAGGCCGCTCCGGGGGATGGTCCCGATGCCCCGCCAGGATCGGTCCACCGGTTCGAAGACTCTCAACATCATCTCCTGAGCCCGAAAATTTCCCTCTTTTCGAACCGAGCGCACATACTGGTTCTCCACCTGGTGACGGCCTTCCTCCAACTGCCGCACGGCCAGCAAGATGCCTTCCAGGAGATCCACGGGCTCGAAGCCGGTGACCACCACAGGAACCTCGTAACGCTCAGCCAGGGGCTCGTACTCCCTCCAGCCCATGACCGCGCACACGTGGCCGGCCGCAAGGAATGCCTCTACTCGGTTGTCAGGAGACTCGAGGATGGCCTCCATCGCCGGAGGAACCGTCACGTGGGACGCCAGAATGCTGAAGTTCTTCACCCCCAGCTCCCGCGCCCGCCACACGGCCATAGCGTTGGCCGGAGCCGTGGTCTCGAAGCCTATCGCGAAGAACACGACCTTCTTCTCCGGGGTCCTTCGGGCCAGCTCCAGTGCATCGAGGGGCGAGTAGACGACCCGTACGTCCCCCCCTTCCGCCCGTACCTTCAGGAGGTCCGTCTCGCTCCCCGGTACCCGGAGCATGTCTCCGAAGGAGGTGAAGATCACGTCGGTCCGGGAAGCCAGATGGATGGCCCGGTCGATCTGTTCCAGGGGGGTAACGCAGACCGGGCAACCAGGACCATGGATCATCTCCACCGCACCACCCAGAATCTGGTCGATCCCCTGCCTGACGATGGTGTGCGTCTGCCCGCCGCAGACCTCCATCAACACCCATCGCCGCGTGGCAGTGGAGGTGATACGCCCGAGGAGGGCCCTGGCCAGCTCCGGATCCCGATACTCGCTCAGGTACCTCATGGGTAACCCGCCTCTGTTCTCGCCGGGTTCGGGGGGGGCTCTGCCATCTGATCATTCGACTCGATCCCCTTCGACTCGATCCCCTCCGTCTCGCTCATCATCCGGAGGATCTCGTAGGTTCGCATCGCCTCTGCCTCGTCCACGATGGAAAGGGCGAAACCGACGTGCACGATGGCGTAGTCGCCTACGGAGACCTCATCGACCACATAAGCCAGGCACACCTCACGTTTGACGCCGCCGAAGTCCACGACTCCCATGGTGAGACCCTCGTCGTCACGGATCTCCACGATCTTCCCGGGAATGCCCAGGCACATCGGTCACCTCCCCATTTCGGATCGAAGAATTCCCGCCGCCACCGCGGCCTGACCGTAGCTGATGGCGCCGTCGTTCGGGCTCAACTTCAACGGGGTCAACACCTCGAGGCCCCGGACCATCAGCTTTTGCCGCAGCCGGGAAAGAAGCCTGGCATTCTGGAAACACCCTCCGCCCAAGGCCACCCTGCGGACACCGCTCTCGTCGGCGACCCGTTCTACCACAATCGCGGTCGATTCAGCGACACTCTCGTGAAACGCAGCCGCCAATTCCGGCACGCTCTCGCCGGCGGCCCGAGCGGTGTTCAAGGCGGAAAGAAGTGGAATTGGGTCAAGCACCCATACCCCGCCCTCACCCTCCCACACAGGGAAGGGGAGCGGCTGAGCCTCCCTGTTGCCGGCGATGGCCTCGAGCTCCATGGCGGCCTCACCTTCATAGCTGCACCGCTGGCGCACACCCAACACCGCTGCGACAGCGTCGAAGAGCCGGCCCATCGAAGAGGCCAGTGGCGCGTTCAGCCCCCTCTCAATCTGGGTCCGGGCGATGGCCAACTCACGCTCGGTGACGCCAGCCAGAGCGGCGTCGAATCCCTCCGCTGCGTCAGGATCGAGGGAGAGGTATCCAAGAGCGGTTCTCCACGGCTGGCGTATCGCCGCCTCCCCCCCCGGAAGAGGTGAGTAGCGGAGACTCGCAACCCGTCGAAAGCTTGTGAGGTCCGCGACGAGAAGCTCCCCACCCCACACGCATCCGTCGTCCCCATGCCCCGTCCCATCGTACGCCACGCCAATTACGGGCTCGGTCACTCCGTGCTCCGCCGCCACCGCCGCGATGTGGGCATGGTGATGCTGAACCTCGATAACCCGACCGAGGGCCATTTCGTCGGCGATCCGGGTAGAGAGATACCCTGGGTGACGGTCCCGAACGACGATCTCCGGGGTGACATTGAAGAGGATCCGGAACCGCTCCAGCGCATCGTGGAAATGCTGCAGGGTCTCCAGATTCTCCAGATCGCCGATGTGCTGACTCAGGTACACGCTCTTCCCATGAATCAGGGCGAAGGTGTTCTTGAGGTGGGGACCCACCGCCACGAGGGGGACGGGGGAAGAGAGTGGGAGGTCGAGGGGAAGCGGGGCGAACCCCCGGGCCCGACGGAGGAAGACCGGTGACTCATCTACAACCCGCACTATGGAGTCGTCGCAGCGGGCCACGATCTCCCGATCGTGGAGGAGAAAGGCGTCGGCGATACCACCCAGGCGCTCGACCCCTTCCTCAT
>JAUXEE010000229.1 GCA_030618065.1 Gemmatimonadota bacterium | reverse complement strand
GAGTGGGTATTCTATGCAGCCATGGGGATTTGTATCGGGATGTTCATACTCCTTCCCTGGATGATCGGAAGAGAGTAGTCCGACTGCTGGGCTTGCCAAAACCTCAGTGCTCTCCTGTCCACTTCCGAACGGCATCTTCCTGGTCGCGAGTGGTGAGGAGGACAAGAACATCACCTGGCTCGACCCGAGTATCACCCTTCGGAACCACAGCTCTCTCTCCCCTTCGCAGGAGGACGATCAACGTACCCCTAGGCAGGGGGATCTCCCGGATTCGCCGGAAACAGAGATCCTCCTGGCCTTCCCTGACCTGGACCTCCATCTGGACCGAATCCCCGTGCCTTGGCGTAACTTCGACCCCGGTTCGTTGAAGCAGGCTTTGGTGTTCGTCTGCAAGCTCTTTAAAAGCCCAGAGAAGCTCATTCCTTCTCAGGACCCCGGCCACCTTCCGTGGATCGTCCTCCTCCACGACGGGAATCTGGAAGACGGCTCTGTTGGCGAAGCGCCGAAAGGCAATCCTGAGGGGCTCTCCCGGGGTACAGGTCGTAAGACCCGTCGTCATGATGTCTGCCACGGTGGTATCCTCCGCCCTCCCCGAAACGATGGCCCCCTCCAGGTCCGTCTCCGTTACGATGCCCAGAAGATCTTCTTCCGGGCCCATCACCAGCCAGCTCCGAACCTTCCCCTCCCGGGCCACCTCGGCCAGGCCCTCCAGAGGAAGCTCCGGCGAAACCGTTTCGAACTCGGGAGACATGGCATCCGTCACCAGCACGAGGTCCAGGATACCCATCTCCTGTTGAGGAGCAGCCAGGGCCCCCTTTCTCCGGAGCTTGATGGAGTAGATGGAGTCCTGGTAGATGGCCGAAGCCACGAGGTGGGCCACGACGACGGCGAACATCAGCGGGAGGATGATCCGGTAGTTGTCGGTCATCTCGAAGAGGATGATGATGGCCGTGATGGGAGCATGGGCCGCCGCAGCGAAGAGCGCCGCCATCCCGACCAACGCATAAGCCCCGGGAGGTCCGGTGAGGTTGGGAAGCAGCTGATTGGCCACCTTCCCGAAGGCGCCGCCGGCCATGGCCCCGATGAAGAGGGCTGGGGCGAAAACGCCCCCTGAGCCGCCAGCCCCCAGGGTCACCGACGTAGCCAGGATTTTCAGAAGAACGAGGCCAAACATGAGACCAAGAGCCATCTCCCCCTGGAGGGCCAGCTCCACACCTTCGTGGCCGATACCAAAGATGAGCTCGCTTCCGAAGAACCCCAGGGCCCCCACACCCAGGCCGCCGACAAGAGCCTTCAGGCTGGGGCTCACCTTCCACGCGTCGAAGGAGTCCTCGAACCAATACACGCTCTGGACGTAGGCCAGGGCGATGAGCCCCGTGAAGACGCCCAGGCCCAGGTAAAGGAGGAACTCCCAATCGCTCACCAAAGTGAAGGTCTCGATCAGGCGAAAAGCGGGCTCACTCCCGAGCACGGCCTGGGAGATGGCCGTGGAGGTGACGGAGGCGATCACCACCAAACCGAAGGACCGGGCGGCAAAGCTGCCCAGGATCACCTCCATGGCGAACATGACCCCGGCGATGGGTGCGTTGAAGGTGGCCGCGATGGCTCCAGCCGCTCCAGCAGCCACCATGATGCGGGTCCGACCCTGGCCCAAACCAGCGGCTCGGCCAACCGAGCTCCCCAAGGAGGACCCGATCTGGACTATGGGGCCCTCCCGGCCTACGGAGCCTCCCGACCCGATGGAGATGGCCGACGCCAGAGCTTTGACGGCTGCGACCCTGGTCCTGATGCGCCCCCCCAACCTCCGAATGGCGTACTGGACCTCAGGTACGCCGTGACCCTGGGCTTCCGGGGCCCACCGGCGCACCATCCAGGAGACGACGACCATCCCGATGGCTGGCGCCAGAAGGAGATGGAGGCGCTCGGCCCAAGGCACACCCAGCGCGGCCCCCAACCGCTCCCCCTGATCGAAGAACAGCCATTGGACCGCCCGGATCAATTGGCGGAGGACAATAGCTCCGGCGGCGGCCAGGGCGCCTACCGTCACGGCGAGGGCCACGGGAGCCACCGTCTCCGAACGCTGCAAACGCGTTCGGATGCGAGGGAGAAGTGTGGAGGTCATTTACCAGATGATGCCGTAGTCGTCCCCATGGTTGCTGGAACCACCCCAAAAAGCTCCGTTCTCCCAATCGAAGAAAACGGCGTTGATGGGGCCCGAGGTCCGGGCGGACACCCTGAGCTGGTATCCCATTTCCCTGAGACGCTCCCGGACCTCCTCGGGAACGGATTCGTGGATGAGCATGCGGCCGGGAGAGGAGGTATGCCCGCTGAACGACCCTCTCATCTGGCTACTGTTCATATTGGGGCCTTCGGCCGCCTGCTGAACATTCATCTCCCACTCCACCATGTTCAGGAAGAACTGGAGGAGATTCTGGTCCTGTCCGTCACCCCCCTGGACCGCGAAGGAAAGGAAGGGCTGTCCGTCTTTGAGAGCCATGGCGGGCGTGAGAGTAGCCCGGGGACGTTTGCCCGGTTCCACCACGTTGAAGGGATTGTCGGCCGGATCGGTGACAAAGCTCTGGGCCCGTTGACTGAGGCCGACACCGGTGCGCCCGGCGATGACGGCCGGGACCCAACCCCCGCTGGGAGTGATGGAAACCACCCAACCCTCCTCGTCCGCGGCTTGTATGGAGGTAGTGCCGGTGTAGAAGTCCTCTTCATAGAGATCCTGGCTGTCCACCCAGCCTTCGCTTCCACCCCCGTTCCGCCGCCCGGGGCCCCCATCTCCCGGCGCCATATGATCCAGACCCCCTTCCCCACCCACGGTCGTCCAGCCATCCAAATACTCCTGGAACGGATTGACGGCACTCATGAAGGGATAGGGGTCACCAGGCCTTATGTCCGGGTCGTTCATGGTCCAGTCGATTTCACCAAAACGACTCCGGGCATACTCCTTGGAGAGGAGGCCTTCCATGGGCTCCTGGGGTGGGAAGTACGGATCTCCGTAGTAGAAGTCACGGTCGGCGAAAGCCAGGCTCATGACCTGATAGAGGGTGTGCAGGTACCTGGCGCTGTTGAAACCCATCTCCTTCAGATCCACGTCTTCCAGCATGTTCAGAGCCTGGAGCATTACCGGGCCCTGGACCCAGGAGGTCAGCTTGTAGACGTCAATTCCCTTGTAGTTGGTGGAGACGGGTTTTTCGATGTAGACCTGCCAGTTGCCCAGGTCTTCCATGGTGATCAGCCCACCCTCTTCCTGCGTTCCCCGGACGATCTCCTCGGCTATGTCCCCCCGGTAGAACCGGTCATAAGCTGCGTAGATGGCCTCTTTCCGGCTCGTTCCGTCCGCCAGGGCCTCCGCTTCGGCTTCCACGAGTTTTTCCAGGGTCGCCAGGAGATCGGACTGCCGAAAAATCTCCCCGCCCCGGGGGCCCGGCCTTATCGTATCCTCCGGGTGGGTGAAGTAAACCTCCCGTGAGTATTTCCACTCCTGAATCAACCGCCGGTTGGAGCTCATTCCCCGGGCAGCGCCGGCTTCGATGGGGTATCCGTCGGCCATCTCCATGGCCGGTGCCAGGACCTCGGCTAAATTCTTGGTCCCGTACTCGGCCAGCATGACCAGGAGTCCGCCGGGAGTCCCCGGTGTCACCGCCGACAGTGGGCCGTCGGCCGGAGGATACCGGTATCCCTGCTCCTGGTAGAACTCCGCTGTGGCGCCCGTGGGAGCTACCCCCAGAGCGTTGATCCCAATCACCTCGCCCGTGTTGGGGTTGTAGATGAGAGCCTGGGTCTCCCCACCCCAACTCAGGACGTCCCACATGGTGGCCGTAGCCGCCAGCATGGCGCAGGCCGCATCCACAGCATTCCCACCCTGAACAAAAAGGGTGGCGCCCGCCGTTGCGGCCATGGGCTTCCCGGTGATGGCGGCCCAGTGTTTCCCGTGCAGGACCGGCTTTTGAGTTCGAAAATTCTGGGCCTGAGCATGGATTGGCAGGCAGACGAGAGAGACGGCTGCCAGAAGAATGACACGGACAACGATTCTGTGAGGCGATTTCATGGTTCCTCCTCCTGATTCGGGCTGGAGACCATGATGGGGCCGAAGGGGGGGCAGGAAAAGGGGAAGCGTCCGATTATGAAGCCCATAACCGGAACCGCGGGCAGAATCCCATGTCCCAGGAGTCGGCGATGGCTTTCCGGAACTCCGCCGCGCAGTGGGCCAGGGGGGTCTGCAGGTACCGGGAAGCTTCCCGGCTACTTCGGCTGATGGGTCCTTCCGAACCCGGTTTGATCGCCACCCCCACGAAAACCGGACCAGGGGCGCTCAGGATCTCGGGAAGGGCCACCGCATACTCCAGATCCCGGTTGAACGAGTAGACCTTCGGAAAGCCCGCAGCCCGAGCCATGCCTGGGAAATCCACCCTCCCGTCTCCGGGAATGGGTTGGT
>JAUXEE010000255.1 GCA_030618065.1 Gemmatimonadota bacterium | reverse complement strand
CTCTCCTAAGATGAGGATCCCAAATGGGGCGGGGCCCCATTCTCAGGGGTTGTCCCCCAACAGCTCAGCGATCTCCGGATCCTCTGCCAGATCTTCCTCGGTGAGCACCGGAAAATCGTCGTCCTGGAGGGAGCCCGCAGCCTCAGGGGGAGCGGCCACCACCTTCGGCTTGGCTTCTCTCCGAAGCTGGCGAAGACCGTCCAGGCCGAACACGCCTCCGCCCCGGGCGGCTACATAGAGGAAGAGGAAGGAGTACAGAGCCGCATTCTCGCCACCGTTCAGGATGGGCCAGAATCCTTCGGGTGCGTGAACCTGGAAGTAGGCCCAGGCCATCTCACCGGCGAGAACGAAGGCCACCGGCCTGCTGAAGAGTCCCAGGACGAGCAGAGTACCCCCCACCACCTCCAGGAGGCCTGCCAGACCGGTCATCCCGAAGAAGTCCCCCACCTGTTGGCCGCCCGGAAACCCCAAGAGCTTCTGGGCTCCGTGCTGCCAGATGAGAAACCCGGTAACGACCCGAAGGAGGTTCAGGGCGACCTGCTCGATCCAGATGGTCTTTTTTCCGTTCACCTCAGTCTCCTCCTCTTCTCCTTCTTCGCGAAGCGCCGCCGCCGTTTGGCCTCCCTCGGCGTCTCCCCGGGATACCGGACGGTCACATCCACCCCCCCCATGATGGCCAAACCACGAATGTGCAGGACCGGAGCATCGGGATCCGGGCTCACCGCGACGTCCTCCAAATGCTCGAAGCCCCCAAGGATGGCCACCCCGTCGGATTCCACCGTTAGGCCCGGCGGAACGATAATGTCAGCCCCCCCCATGACGGTGAAGACCCATACTTCCGTCTCTCCCGGCGGAAGGAGAGCCTCCCGAAAGTCCAGGACCACCCCTCCCATCAGGGCGACCGCGAAGTTCTGGCGGGCAGGAATCCACCGGCCCTTCCGCTCTACCCCTCCCAGAGCGGCTACCATAAAGCCCCGCTCCTTCACCCGGGACGCGGGCACGGAGGCCTGAGCCCGTTCTATGGCGGTGGAGGCCACATTCTCCTGACGGACCGGAAGATCACCGGACGGGAGGTCCACGAGGAGCTCCCGGATCTCGTCCATGGATTCGGCTCTGTGGGCTCGATCTACCCGCCGCTCGAACTCCTCCACCGACAGAACGTCATTGGCGAAGTGCTCACATAGGGCATCAATGGCTTGTTGTCGGGTCGTACCCAACGCCCCGCCGCCGGACTCCATCATGTCACCCCTCGTTCCGGTACACGATCTCCCCGCCCACCATGGTCACTTCCACCTGGACGGTGGGGATTTCTACGGCATCCATCTGAAAAAGATCCTGAGAGAGCACCACGAGGTCCGCATATTTCCCCGGCTCCAGGCTCCCCACCTTCCCTTCCATGAATCCGGCATGTGCGCCTCCCCAAGTATAGGCCGTCAGCGCCTCCTCCAGGGAAATCTTCTCTTCCGGGACCCAGCCGCCTGGGTTCGCTCCGTCGGTGGTTCTTCGGGTCAGTGCTGCGTACAGCCCCTGCCGGACATCGATGGGAGCTACAGTCCAGTCGGAACCGAAGGATAAGGAGGCCCCGGCGTCAAGGAGGCTTCGGAAGGCATAGGTGGCCTTGATTCGTTCCGGACCGATGCGCTTTTCCGCCCATCGCCCGTCGTCGATGGCATGATAAGGCTGCATAGACGGAATGACCCCCAGCTCCGCAAACCTGGCGAAAGCCTCCTGGGAAAGGTGTTGGGCGTGTTCGATCCTGGACCGCCGGTCTCTGGGGCCATTTTGCTCCGCGGCTTCATCGTAGACATCCAAGATCCAGTCGTTGGCCCGGTCTCCGATAGCGTGGATGATCACCTGGAAGCCAGCCTCGTCACCAGCCAGGGCCCACCGACGGAGGGAGGCCGTGTCCGTGGTCAGCAAACCCGATGTGCTTGGATCATCGGCATACGGATCGTAGAACCAGGCCGTGGTGGACCCCAGCGAACCGTCCACGAACCCCTTCAGCCCTCCCCACCAAAGTTGATCGTCTCCCCACCCGTTCTCCTCCACGAAGTCCCGTAGCCGTTCCCAGGTGGAAATGGGCACCACCGAGTAGAGACGCATCTTGAGGCGTCCGTCGGCCCGGGCCCTTCGGAACGTCTCCAGGTCATCCCATGTCCCCATGTGGTGGGTTTGGGTGACCCCCATGGAGAGAGCATGTTCGATAGCGTCGTCCAGGGCGTTGTCCAACGCCTCTTCGGTGGGCTCCGGCATGACCCGGCTCACCAGGCTCATGGCCTCGTCCTTCAGGATGCCGGTGGGTTCACCGGTTTCCGGATCCAGGACGATCTCACCACCCGGGGGAACCGGAGTGGATCCCGTTATCCCAGCCAATTCCAGTGCCAGGGAGTTGGCCAGGGCCATATGCCCGTCCAGGCGGGACACAAACACCGGGTTCACCAGGGTGGCCGCGTCGATCCAGCTCTTTTCAGGAAGTTTCCCTCCCCACATCTCGTGGTCCCAATCACCCCCGGTAATCCACTCGCCAGGCTCCAGGGCCTGAGAGAACTCAAGGATACGCCGGCCCAACTCCTCCATGGAATCCGCATCCCGGAGGTCCACGCTGGAGAGTTGAAAGCCCCCGGGGATGAAGTGCGTATGGCTATCAATGAAGCCAGGTACCACCATTCGACCTTTCAGCCGAACGACCTCGGTCCCACGGCCTTTCAGGGCACGGACCTCCCGGTCGGTACCCACGGCCTGGACGAAGCCGGTCTTCACGGCTAACGCCTCAGCCATCGGTTCACCGGGGACCCCGGACCAGACCGTACCCCCGACGAAGATCACGTCGGCCGGGATTTCGGGAGAGGAGCAGCCCATCGCCCCAAAGGAAAGGACGACAATACCACGTCGGAAGACAGACATCTGTTCACTCGAATGAAGAAGGGTTCGCACCACAATCGATGGAAGGTTATCCTCCATCAGTCCACTGAATCAAGCTGAAACCTAAGGGAGACTCGGAGGAATGCGTACTCTGACCCTGGCCCTCCTGCTGACGGTGGCCACCGCATGCGGTTGTGTTTCGGCGACCTCCTCTCAAAGTAGCCGGCCCCAAACCGACCGACACCGAATCACTCGGGAGCAGCTCCAGGCTCTACCCTCGGGCACCGCCTTCGATGCCGTGGAGCGATTTCATCGGGAGTGGCTCCGGGGCCGAGCCGCCACCATCCGTACGGACACGGGCCGAAGCTTCCCTTACGTCTTCGTCGACGGGCGCCCCTACGGTACCCTGGACTCCCTTCGGCAGCTCGGAATAGAAGCCGTAGAGGAGATCCGGTTCATCACCGCTTCGGATGCCACGACCCGTTACGGAACGGGGGTACCCGGGGGGCATCATCGACGTCACCCTCCGGCGAAGTCTGCCCGACTAGAGCTCGTCGCTGAAGGCGGGGTCAGGTGTGTCGCGATTAGGGTTGGGAGGAGCCCGTTACAGAACATGGTTGGTGAGCCTTTCTCCTGAAGTGGGTGTCTTTCCAAACGGAGTCCCAATGACCAACCGTTTCTCTCTTCTTCGGATCCCCCTTTTGGCCGGTTCGCTCCTGGTCTTAGGCTGCGGGGGCCAGGAATTGGCCTCCCCTGCATACGAAGTTTTCGATAGCGCGGGGGTGGAGGTGGTAGTGAGTCATGCTGCCTCCGGGTTTGAGACCCCATGGACAGTTTCTTCGGAGCCGATTCTTCGTATCGGAGCTGGGCGAAATGAGAAGGAATACCTCTTTCAGAGCATAATGGGGACGGCGCGACTTTCTGATGGTGCGATCGTGGTAATGGAGTGGCCGACCGGGGAGATCCGCCGCTTTGACGCCAAGGGTCGATACCTGGTGTCCTTTGGGGGGAGGGGTGAGGGACCGGGAGAGTTCCAATCCCCCAGGGGTTTGCTTCAACGGTTGGGTGACACCCTCGTGGTGCTAGACTCGGGGCTCCTGACATGACAGGCGAAAACTGTTGTCCGCGTTGGATCTGTGGGATCGGGGTGCGTATTATTTTCTTGCGACAGTTTCGAGGCGTTCGAAGTCACCGGGTGGCGCAAACACTGG
>JAUXEE010000310.1 GCA_030618065.1 Gemmatimonadota bacterium | reverse complement strand
GCAGGAGGCCCCATCCATCCGGCAGGGAATCGCTGAAGACTCCGAAAACCGGGGCAAAGTCCCGTTCCCCATGTTCGAACAGGCCTGGCCGCACCGGGAGTTTGAATGGCGAAATGGGCAGAGGGGTAGCCACGAAGTCCCCGTCGTACTCGAAGTACAGTCGCCGATCCTGTTCGGCGAGGGTGCCGACCACGACGTGCTCATCCCCCCAATGGAGCCGCACCTCAAGTCTGCGCATTGCGCCGCCTTCCTCGCTTGCGGGGCGGCCGCTCCACCCGCTGTTCCAACTCGTCCAGGGACCGAGCCGGCCCCGGTGTGAAGAGATGCTCGAAGCCCGCTCGCGCATCCAAAACCACGGCGAGCTTCAGCAGGCGCTCCAGCGAGATGTGCCCGGTACGCTCGAAGCAGCGGTAGGTCGCCAGGGCGAGTCCGGCGCGCTCCGCAACCTCCTGCTGTGTCCACCCACGTTCCAGGCGGAGTGCCTTGACCCGGCGAGCCAAGGCGCGCGCCATGTCACGAGGGGACTGAAGATCAACCGATAGCATAGTATAAAATATATCTAAAAATGACGATAAGTGATAGGATTATGCACTATAAGATCCGATTCGGTCAAACCCGGCGTCGGGTCGGTTCTCTTCATCTCTTTTTGGTTTACCCTACCGGCACCTGCTCCGCCTTTGTAGCCTCACCCCCCCGTGCGAGGCGGGGGTACCCTCGCCATATTGTCCTGGCCATTCGAACCCTTCAACCCACCGATTCCCCATGACATCCACCCGCACCCCGGCCGCCGACTCCTTTCTCCTGGACAACGAGGAGCTCCAGGCTCTCGCATCCACGCCCATCGTGCGCAGGGGTATCGCCTATTTCAAGGAAAACCGGGTCACGGAGCTGGGTTGGGACGAGAACCGGATCTGGGCGGCGGTGGACGGGTCCCGGCCCGGAGGCTACCAGGTGGAGATTTCCCTGGACCAGGAGGGGGAACTCCTTCCGGACTGTGATTGTCCCTTCGACTGGGAGCCGGTATGTAAGCACATCGTGGCCACGCTCCTGGCCTACGCGGCGCGGCAACCTGTGAGTGAAGTGCAGGCCGAGGGAGCCGCCCGGGAAGCGTTGGAGGCCCGCATCCAGCGGGGGCGTTCGGAGGTGGACGTGAAGCATGTGGAGGGGGACCGGTGGCTCGGGAGCTGGGAAGCCCGTTCCTTGGCCTCCACGGCGGAGGGGCGGGCCCCCTACCGGGTTCAGATCCGTTCCGTTTCCGAGCGCCTCAACCACTGCGCATGTCCCGACTTCGCCGTCAACCGCCTCGGAACCTGCAAGCACATCGAAGCGGTTCTCCATCGTCTCAGGAAGAGGGCCCCCCGGAAGTTCGAGAAGCACGTTCGCCAGGGCCCTCCCACCAGCTTCGTACACCTGGACTGGGGCGCCGCCGAGGCCCCCGGCATCCGCCTCCGCCGGGCGGGCAGCGGATCTCCCCCCTGGCTGGATGACCACTTCGACACCCAGCTCCGCCTCCGTGGCTCCCTTCCGGAGGCGTATGACAGCCTGGCTCTGGCCGCCCGGGACCGGGACGGGGTGGTCATCACGCCGGAGGTGGAGGAGTACGTCCAACGTCTTCAGGAGGAGACGGGACGCCGGGCCCGGGCCGAGCGCCTCGGGAGGGAGATTCGCGACTCAGGGGGGGCCTTGCCGGGAATCTCCGCCCATCTCTATCCCTACCAGGTGGAGGGGGTCGCCTTCCTGGCCACGGTCGGCCGTGCCCTCCTGGCCGATGACATGGGGCTGGGCAAGACCCTCGAGGCCATCGCAGCCGCTTCCGTGCTCCGGGCCCACGAGGGGGTGCGGCGGGTCCTTGTGGTGTGTCCCGCCTCCCTGAAGCACCAGTGGGCCCGTGAGATCCAGCGTTTCACCGGCACCGAGGCCGTGGTGATCGAGGGGCGCCCGGCGGCCCGGCTGGCCCTGTACCGGAAGGGGGCTCCATTCACCTTGGTCAACTACGAGGTGGTGCTCCGGGACAGCGAGGTCATCCAGTCCCGGCTTTCCCCGGACCTCCTGATCCTGGACGAAGCCCAGCGGATCAAGAACTGGCGTACGAAGACGGCGGCCGCGGTGAAAGCTTTGGCCACCCCCTATGCCTTCGTGCTCACCGGAACCCCCCTCGAGAACCGCCTGGAGGATCTCTACAGCCTCATGCAGGTGGTGGACCCCCGGGTTCTGGGACCCCTGTGGCGCTGTCTCCTGGACTTCCACGTCACCGATGACAGGGGTCGGGTCCTGGGGTACCGGAATCTCTCGGAACTCCGACGACGCCTGGCCCCCGTGATGCTCCGCCGGGACCGGTCGCTGGTGCGGGACCAACTGCCGGATCGCATCGACTCCAGGGTGGATCTGGAGTTGGACCGGCGCCAGAGGGATCTCCACGACGAGGCCGTATCGGCGGCTGGGCGCCTGGCTCAGATCATGAAGAGGCGACCGTTGACTCCGTCGGAGGAGAAACGGCTTATGGCGGTTCTCCAGACGGCTCGCATGGCCTGTAACGCAGCCGGTCTGGTGGACGGTGAGACGATGGGATCCCCGAAACTCAAAGAGTTGGAAAGCCTCCTGGAGGAACTCTGCCTGGACGGGGGCCGGAAGGTAGTGGTGTTCTCCCAGTGGAGGCGAATGACGAAGATGGCCGAGGAGGTGGCCCGGAAGCTGGGCCTGGGGATCGTGCATCTTCACGGTGGCGTGCCCACCCGGCGCCGGGGAGCCCTTATCGACCGCTTCCGGGAGGACCCCGAGGTCCAGGTCTTCCTCTCCACCGACGCCGGGGGCGTGGGGCTCAATCTCCAGGCCGCCAGCGTCCTCATCAACCTGGAGCTTCCCTGGAATCCCGCCGTCCTGGAGCAACGAATCGGCAGGGTCCACCGTCTGGGGCAGAGTGAGCCGGTGCAGGTGGTCCTCATGGTGTCCCGGAACTCCTACGAGGAGCGCATTGCCGGCCTCATCGCCGCCAAACGGGAACTCTTCCGAAATGTGGTGGAGGAGGATGGGACGGAGGATGTGGTGGGGGTGTCGAAGAGGATGGTGGAGGTGGCCCTGGGCGCCCTCGCGGAGGAAGGGGAGGCGCCGGAGTCGGCGGTGGCGGAGTCGGTGGCGGAGTCGGTGGACGAAGTCCCTCTTCCACCGCCCATGGGGGAAGAGGAGGAGGGG
>JAUXEE010000120.1 GCA_030618065.1 Gemmatimonadota bacterium | reverse complement strand
CATCATCACCCTGTTCGCCCCCATCGCGGGAAAGGTCATCAAGAATGACATGATCCTGGGGGGAATGGTGGATGAGGCCACGGAGATCTTGACCATCATGGACCTGTCCCGAGTCTGGGTGGAGGCCGAGATCTACGAGAAGGACATCGCTCGTGTTCGAAATGGGCAGAATGTAGTGATCGTGGTCCCGGCGTACCCCGGGGACTCCTTCCTGGGGGTCATCACGTATGTCGCCGACGTTCTGGACCCCACTACCCGGACCATCACCGTCCGAACCGGGGTGAACAACCCCGAATCCAAGCTCAAGCCCGGGATGTTCGCCGACCTGACCATCGAGCTCAGCCAAAACGGGATGGTCGTGGTGGTGCCCGCCGAGGCCGTTCTGGATGACGGGGGGGAGCACCTCGTCTTCATCCGGATCGATGACCGCCTCTTCGAACCGCGGCATGTGACCGTCGGCACACGGGAAGGGGGCTTCGTTGAGATTGCCAGTGGGGTGGACGCGGGCGAGGAAGTGGTCACGAATGGCAACTTCCAGCTCAAATCAAAGCTATATGAGGCTATCCTCGAGGCAGGCCACGTCCACTAATCGTTGCCGGAGACACCCACATGGTCAATAGAATCATCCGGTATTCCCTGGAGCATCGGCTGTTGACGGTCTTCCTCGTCGTCCTGGCGTCCATCGCCGGAATCTTCGCCGCCGTCAGAATGCCGAAGGACATCTATCCGGACCTCAGCCCCCCTGTCGTCACCATCGTCACAGAAAATGAGGGCATGGCTGCCGAAGACGTGGAGAGGCTCATCTCATTCCCCCTGGAAGCTCTCCTGAACGGAGCTCCCCATGTAACCCGGGTCCGGTCCGAATCCGGGACCGGGGACTCAGTGGTAACGGTGGAATTCTCCTGGGGAACAGATATCTATCTGGCCCGGCAGATCGTCTCCTCCCAGTTGGACATTGTGGCCGGGAGTTTGCCCCATGGCACAGAGGGGCCTCATCTGGGTCCCGTCTCGTCGAGGATGGGAGAGGTCTTCGAGTTCGCTGTCCTGGGGGAGACTGCGGACCCCCTGGAGCTCAGGTCCATCGCCGATTGGACGATTCGCTATCGGTTGCAGGGCGTCCCCGGTATCTCCTTCGTCATAAACTTCGGCGGCTTCGTCAAGCAGTTTCAGGTATTCCTCAAGCCCGAGATGCTCAAGCATCACGGCATCACCATCAACGATGTCAGAGAGGCCATCGAGAAGAGTAATCGCAACTTTTCAGGGGGTATCCTGTCCCTGGGCGCCCAAGAGGAGCTCATCAAAGGACTGGGCCGCATCGGAGGCGTCGAGGACATAGCCAATACGGTCATCACCTCCCGGGACAATATCCCTGTGTACGTGGGAGATGTGGCTGATGTCCGCGTGGGAGGGAAATTCCGTAGAGATGACGCCAGTCATAACGGTGAGGTCGCTGTGGCCGTCACC
Source organism: Gemmatimonadota bacterium (assembly GCA_030618065.1). Classification (GTDB taxonomy): domain Bacteria; phylum Gemmatimonadota; class Gemmatimonadetes; order Longimicrobiales; family Gaopeijiaceae; genus JABDNZ01. The sequence goes on along the minus strand of JAUXEE010000120.1, from coordinate 5,114 downwards.
GTCCAGAAGCAATATGGGGGCAATACCCTGGCAGCCATCCAGCGGGTGAAGGGTGCTCTGAACCAGATCGAGTCGGACCTGCCGGCCGGGGTCCGCATCGAGCAGTTTTACGACCAATCCCTCCTCATCGCGAAGTCCATCAGCCACGTGAATCGGTCCATCATTGAGGGAGCCATCCTGATCTTGCTGATCATGGTGATCTTCCTCTGGGACATCAGGGCTTCGCTCATCGCCGGGCTCACCATCCCCCTCTCCATCCTCATTGCCCTGATCATTTTGGCGCTCTTCGGCGTAGAGTTGACGGTGATGTCCATGGGAGGGCTTGCCATAGGAGTGGGCAAGGTAGCGAGCGGTACCATCATCATGGTGGAGAACATCGTCCGGGTACTCAGGGAGCGGAAAGGAAAAGCCTCGACCCTGGAGTTGACCTACGAGGCGGCGAAGGACGTGGGAAACCACCTCTTTACGACGTGTCTCATCATCATCCTGGTATTCCTGCCCCTCCTGAGCCTCCATGGAATCGAGGGGGCCATGTTCAAGCCCACGGCCATCGCCGTGGCCGCCGCACTCTTTGGATCGCTCATCCTCAACCTGACGTTAAAACCGGTGCTCTGCTCCGTGTTCCTCACCCCAGAGTACCTGAAAAAGCACAGGAATCCCATCGTGGAGTTCCTTTCCGAGAAATACGAGACCGCCCTCAGGTACGCCCTGGAGCGGAGGAGGACCATCGTAATCTCCTGTGTGATTCTTTCTGTCAGCGCTGCGGGAATCTATCAACTCCTCGGCAAGGAGTTCGTCCCACCCCTGGATGAAGGCTCCATCATGGCATCCACGGTGACGTTGCCTGAAACGTCTCTGGAGGAGGCGGCCCGTGTCGGCGGACAAGTCGAGGAGATCTTCATGTCCTTCCCGGAAGTGGTTTCGGTGACCCGAACCACTGGTTCCGCAGAGGGAAGTGAGCACGTTCATCCGGTGAATCACAGTCACTACAACCTTCTCCTGGTCCCGAAGGAGGAGAGAGAAAGGGATTTCGAGGAGCTGACGGAAGCCATGCGCGAGGAGCTGGATAGGATTCCAGGAGTCGCATACCTCTTCGAGCAACCCATCGGGAACAAGTTGGCGGAGATGCTCACGGGTACGGGGGGTGAGCTGTCGGTAAAGGTCTTCGGCAACGATTGGGACATCCTCAACGGGGCCATCGAAGAGATCCGATACATCATGGAGGATGTGGAGGGGGTAGCCGATCTCCAGGTGGAACAGACTGCGGGTATCCCTCAGCTGGTCGTAGATCTCAACCGAAGTGCGCTGGCTCGATACGGAATCCCGGTTGGCGATGTGGCGGACCTGGTGGAGACCGCCCTCAACGGCATCGAGGTCACCGACGTCTACGAGGCGGACCGGATCACCTCCATACTGCTCCGGCTCAGCGAGGAATACCGACACGACGAAGAGAGGGTGAGAAACTTGCTCGTGGATGCCCCCAATGGAGAGTGGATTCCCCTGTCCCAACTGGCCGACATCCGGCACGGGCAGGGGCCTCAGGAGATCCTGAGGGAGAACATGATGCGCCGAAAGCTCATCCTCTGCAACGTGGTGGGCCGGGATGTGGTAGGTCTGGTAGAGGAAGTGCAACGGGAGATTGAAGCCAATGTAGACCTCCCCCTGGGTTACTTCATCGAGTTTGGGGGATCCTATGAAAACCAGCAGAGAGCTATGAGGGACCTTTCTGTTCTCATGGTGATTGTGCTCTTGCTCATCTTCGTGGTCCTCTTCTCCTCTTTCGGTTCCTTGTTGCAGGCTTCCCTCATCATCCTCGCCATTCCCCTATCCCTGTTCGGAGCTATTGTCGGCCTGCTCATCGCCGGGCAGACGATTAATGTCTCTTCCATGATCGGGCTGATCGCCCTCATGGGGGTGTGCGTCCAGAACGACGTCATTCTCATTGCGAAGATCAACGACTATCTCAAGGAGGGAATGGCTTTGAGGGATGCCGTCATGGCGGGATCCATGAAGAAATTCCGGGCCATTTTCATGACCAACATGGTTATGATCGTGGGGTCCATCCCACTGGCTTTCCACGTGAGTACGGGGTCGGAGTTGCACCGGCCCCTGGCCATGGTGTATATCGGAGGCTTCATCGGCGCCATCGTGATTCGTATGGTCGCCATGCCCGTGTTGTTCGAAGCCGCCACCGGAGCAAGGGGGGCTGCCAAGGCCTGAAGCTCCGGAAGGGGGAGGGGAAAGTCCGAAATGAGCGTTACACCATGCTGACTTTCCTGCCGGGCCCCGTTCGCGGGGCCCTTTCCCTCTTCCTCTTCACCGTCAACACCATCTTCTGGATCTTTCCCCTGCTCTTGTGCCACTTCCTGAAGCTGGCGCTTCCGGTGGATGGCTGGCGGAGGTTCTGGAGCAGCTTTCAGAACGGGATCGGATGGGCCTGGATCTCCTTCAACAACGGGACCCTCAGCCTCACGAATCCGGTCCGGTGGGATATCCAGGGGGTCGAGGGGCTCGCCCGGGATCAATGGTATCTGGTGATCGCCAACCACCGGTCCTGGGTGGATATCCTGGTGTTGCAGAGGGTCTTCAACGGGAAGATCCCCTTTCTGAAGTTCTTCCTGAAAAAGGAGCTTTTCTGGGTGCCCTTCCTGGGGCTGGCCTGGTGGGCTCTGGACTATCCCTTCCTGGCCCGATCCGCCACGGCCAGCAAGGATCTGGAAGCCATCCAGAAGGTCGCGGAGAAATTCAAAATCGTCCCCGTGTCGGTCATGAACTTCGTGGAAGGCACCCGGTTCACCCCCGAGAAGCACGAGAAACAACGCTCTCCCTACACGAACCTCCTTAAGCCGAAAACCGGCGGGATGACCTTCCTTATCTCTAGCATGAGTGAGGAGATCCACTCGGTTCTGGACGTGACCATCGCCTATCCCCAGGGGGTCCCGACGCTCTGGGGTTTTCTTTGCGGCCGAGCCGAGGAAATCCGGGTACGGGTGAAGACGATCCCCGTGGGCGAGGAGCAGGTAGGGGACTACTGGAAGGACAAGGCGTTTCGGCGCCGATTCACCACCTGGCAGAAGGAGTTGTGGGCCGAAAAGGACCGGGAGCTGGGTGAGCTGCTGGAGTAGGGCAGCTCCCCTCACAAGATTCCCCGAGCCGCATCAGGACAGGGTCGCCCGTTCGGGCCAAAGCCGCCCCATTACAGAATCTCCCGAGCCGCGTCCAGGACCTCGTCCACCGTGATGAGCCGGAGACAGGTGAAGTCCCCATCGCAGGTCGGGTTCCCTTTGCATGGGACGCAGTCGAGCCAGTGGATCAGGATCCGGGCCCGGTCGGTGAAGGTCTCGGTGTAGGGGACGTTGGACCCATAGATCCCGATGGTGGGCCGATCGAAAGCGATCCCGATGTGGGTGAGGCCGGTATCCACCCCGATCACAAGGCTAGCTCTTTCGATCATGGCGGCGGCCTGTCGGAGGGTCGTCTGCCCGACCAGGCTCACCGGGTCCGCCGACGTTTGCCCTCGGATCCGGAGATCGGCTTCTTCGTCCATGGACCCGCCCAGGATTACCGTCGGGAAGCCGTACTCTTCCCGAATTCTATCCATGAGGACGGCCCAGCGGTCCTCGAACCAATGTTTCTGGGGCCGGGTGGTATAGGGGATGGCCAGGGCATATCCTTCACCCAGGCCGTGATCCTCGATGATTCGCTCCGCGTAGTCCCGGTCCTCCGGGGCCAGGGGGACCTCCATTCGGAAGTCCTCCGTGGACAGGCCCAGCTCCTCGGCCAAGAACCGATACTCGGAGGAGATCTCCCACCGATTTCCCTGATCTCGATTCCGGTCGATCACATGGTCGGCGAAGAGGTGGCTCCCCTCCTTCGGCCTTAGGACGATGCGGGTCCGCGCTCCCGACAGGAAGGCCATGAGCCCGCTCCGGAGAAGCCCCTGCAGGTCGATGGCCAGATCGAACCTCTGGCTTCTGAGGGCTCGCACCAAATCCAGAGCTTCTCGGCCCAGCGTCAGGAACTTCCACTTCGCCAGGAGGGCCTTCCACCGCTCACGATCCCATGAGAAGACTCGGTACAGCTCCGGGTGGTGTTCGATGAGGCCTATCGTATGGGCTTCCCCCAGCCAGCTTATGCGGGCTTCCGGGTAGCTTCGGCGGAGAGCCTTGACCATGGGGGAGGAGAAGACCACGTCCCCCCGGGCGGTGAGGCGCACCAGGAGAACGGATCGAGGAGGCTCGGGGATCAGGGTTCGCTTCATCGGGACCAATCTAGCGCTTTCGTACCGTTCAAGGATCGGGATTCCGGGCTCCCCACTTGCGGCCGGGCCCCAAAAGCGAAGTTTCGGGTTATGAATGAGCGACACGTCCGACGGATTCTGGTCATGGGGTGCTCCCGTTCCGGGACGACTCTCCTTCAGAGTTTGCTGGCCAGCCACTCCCGGGTCCACACTTTTCCCGAAACCGGGGTCTTTCTCAAGGCCTTTGGCATGCGGGGTACGGTTCTCCCCTGGGTCCCACTTGGCCTGACCCTCGGGAAGGAGAGGAAAGCCCTGGCGAGGCTCCTGGATTCCCAATCAGCCTCCCAGTCAGGTGCATCGGGCGAACTTCCGCAGCTTCCCCCCCGCCGATACTCCCTTTCCCGTTCCCTGGCAGACGTTACGGCCTTCCTGGACGCCTTGGCCGAAGCCTACGGAAAGGACGTCTGGGTGGAAAAGACCCCCCGGCACGTCTTCCATGCCAGGAGGATTCAGCGAGCCGTTCCAGGGGCTCTTTGCATTCACATGGTTCGGAAGGGTGAGGACGTAGTGGCATCCATTGTGGATCGTGGGAAGAGGTTCCCCGAGCGCTTTCCCCGCCAGTCCGATCCCTCCTACGGAATCCGTCAGTGGAACCAATCCATGCGTGCCACAGAGGCGGCCATGAAGGGGCCGGGACATGCCGTGGTGTTCTACGAGAGTCTTGTTGCTGCCGTGGAGCCGACGCTACGGACTCTCTGTGGCATCGTCGGTCTCGCCTTCGAGGCCGGGATGCTGACCCCCGCCGACCGGGCATCCTTCACCAGCGCCGACGAGGAGTGGAAGTCTCAGGTGAATGGCCCCGTGGAAATGGCCT
>JAUXEE010000013.1 GCA_030618065.1 Gemmatimonadota bacterium | reverse complement strand
CCTTGTAGCCCGTGTCTCCACATTTTTCACAACCCTCTCCCTTATACAGCGTCACGCCATCCATCCAGCCGGAAGGGAGCTTGGCCATCTCCAGGACATCGTCATCGTACTCCGCCTCCACCTTGCAGTTTGTGCAGACCCGGCGGACCAAGCGCTGAGCCGTAACAAGGTTCAAGGCTGCGGCGACATTGAAAGGCTCCAGGCCCATATCCATGAGGCGGGTTACGGTCGAAGGCGCGTCGTTGGTGTGGAGAGTGGAGAGAACCAGGTGCCCAGTGAGAGCAGCCTTGACGGCGATGCCCCCCGTTTCCAGATCCCGGATCTCACCCACCATGATGATATTCGGGTCCTGCCGGAGGAAGGCCCTCAGGCTCGCGGCGAAAGACATCCCGATCTCGGACCGGACCTGAACCTGGTTGATCCCGTAGAGGTTATACTCCACCGGATCCTCCGCCGTCATGATGTTGACATCCTCCACATTCACTCTGGACAGGGCTGAGTAGAGAGTCGTCGTCTTCCCGGAACCCGTCGGTCCCGTCACCAGCACCATCCCATAGGGATTGGCTATGGCGGTCATGAAATCCTTTTCGGCTTGGGGTTCGAAACCGAATTCGGCGAGGTCGAAGGTGAGGTTTCCCTGGTCCAGGATTCTAAGAACGATCTTCTCTCCGAAGATCACCGGGAGGGTAGACACCCGGAAGTCGACCACCCGGTTCTTCAACTTCAGCTTGATCCGCCCATCTTGGGGTACCCGTCGTTCCGCGATGTTCAGATCAGCCAAGATCTTGATTCGGGATGTGAGGGCGGCTTTCATCTTCATTGGAGGTTTCATGACCTCCAGAAGGGCACCATCGATCCTGTATCGAATCCGAACCTCTTTTTCGTAGGGCTCGATGTGAATATCCGAAACCCCCTTCAGGACCGCATCGGTAAGGAGGCCATTGATGAATTTCACCACCGGCGCCTTATCGACCTCGGCCTCGAGGGCAGCGACCGATATGTCCTCCTCCCGGTCCTCCAGCACCTCGACTTCCTCATCAAGAAGGTCGCCGAGTATCTCCTGCATCTTCGTCTCACCCAGACCGTAGTAATCCTCCAGGTGTTTCTGGAGAGTGTACTCGCCCACGATCACGGGTTCGATTTCATACCGGGTAATGAACTTGAGGTTGTCGATGGCTCCCATGTCGGTGGGGTTGGCCATTGCGACGGTAAGAGTCCGGCCCACTTTCCGGAGAGGCAGGACCCGGTGTTTCATGGCCACAGCCTCCGGCACCAACCGCAGGATCTTCTCCTCGACCTGGACCTTCTCCAGATCCACAGCCGGAACCCGAAACTGCTTGGCCAAAGCCCGGGTCAGCTGATCCTCCGCCACGAAGCCCAGCCTTACCAGAGCGAACCCGATACGGGTCTTCGAACGCTGAGCTTCCTGCAAAGCCTCTCGCAGCTGCTCTTCGGTAATCAGGCCTTCTCGAACAAAGAAGTCGCCTAGACGATCTTGGACGACGCTGGTTGCCATCGTTTCATGTTTTCCAGTGGGAGGACAGTCCTGCGGGATTCCATGGCATGATCCCGACCTGGTGCAGCCTTTAAAGAATACCTGCTAGTTCGGGATAAACTCAAGGCATTCTGTGATTCAAAGAAATAAACAAACGTTTCTTCTCCCTCTCCAACATAGGAAATGTGAAAGCAATGGGTCAAGCAAATAAGGAGATCCTTACCCGCCGGGGACCACCAGATCTCGGATTCTGGCCAGGGTGGCCGGCCCTATCCCACGAACTCGAAGAAGGTCGTCGGGAGTCTTGAATGGGCCCTCCCGGATTCGGCTCTCCAGGATCCTCCGGGCCAGGGCAGGACCAATTCCTGGGAGGGATTCGAGTTCTATTGATTCTGCTCGGTTCAGGTCAATCCGGGGAGGCGGTCGGGCTGTTGGATCCACCGGCACCCCCCTCGAAAAGTCGAGATGCGGTCTGATCTTCGCCAATGTGGCCGGACCGATGCCCTTCACTCGTAATAGGTCCTCAGGCCGAGTGAACCCTCCCTTCTCCAGCCGGTCTGCCACCAGAGCTCGGGCCATCGAAGATCCGATCCCCGGGAGCCGGTCCAAATCCTCTTCACCGCTTCGGTTCGGATCCAAGGTTTCGCCCGGGGTCAGGGGAGCGGACCTCCGTGCCTGCTCCTCCTTGGCCTCCTGGCTATCCTCGAGGAGCTGAGGAAGATCCGTCTCACCTTCGACCGAGCCAGGATCCGGAACCAGAACATGGTCCACACCGATCCGAACGAGGCCGAGGGCGACCAGAAGCATCCCGCCCCTGAGGAGACTTCTCCCTTCCATTGGGGTCATACCGAAAAGATGGGCCATGGGCTGGGCGCAGGCATGGCCCATGGGGCCGCCCCCCATGGCTGAGGCCCCGACACCCCGGCCCCGGTGTCCTCAGAAACCGACGGGGGATCTCGAAGGCGAAGCAAAAGTGCCAGAATTGAAGAGAAACTGACCAAAGAGGCCAAGCTGAAACTGTGTGGACCCGTCGTGTTGCCCCACGAAGGACCGACGGTTGGTGTACGTGAGGTGCAAGCCGACTTCCAAGGGCGTGATCACCGTATCCAGCGTCAGGTTCACGCTCCTGTTGAGGAAATCCACAAAGGCCACGCACTCCGTCCGACCCTTAGGCACCCTGCAGTTGAGTTCGGACGCATACCGGTATTGCAGGGAGAGGCGAAGAGGGCCATCGATCCTTCCACCCAAAAAGGGAGGATCGGATAGGGATGAGGAGAGGAGAAGGGCATGCGTGTGCCTTCGAGTCTGAGTCCCACCGGTGGGATCTTCCCCTTCCCCCGTGGAGAAGGTGCCTCGATAGCGGGTGGTCACCGCCCCGGCCCATGTGGCATTCACTTCCACGGGAAGCTGCCATTCCTCATTCGATCTCCGCTGGAGGCCCCGGCCTCCATAGCTCGTCTCCATCAAGTTCTTTCGAAAACCCGATGAGAGGGAAAGGGACTCGATGAGCCCTCTGACCACCTCGGGAAGCTCCACCTGGGTCAGGGTCACCCGGAGATCGGGCCAGGCTCGGGTCCGGAGCTCCCGGTCACTACGGATATGAAGAATCTGCGTCCGGGACTCGGAAAAATTCCCGGTGACCCTGAGGTGGAGGGGGAGGCGCACACCGGTGCCACCCGTCCAGGTCGTCTGGCCCGTGAAGATGGAGGCCGTATCCCCGTCCAAGAACCTGCGGGCCTCCTGGCTTCCCCACCCCAACTGGAATCCGGCTCCAGGATTCACCGGTTCCCTGAAGAACCGGGAAGAGAGCCCCCCCTGGCGAGAGATGAAAACCGGATCGATGGCGTCCAGGAGGAGGGCCAGGACGCCTGCCTCCCCTTCTTCTCCCGCATTCCCACCACCGGTGAGGGACCGGGCCATCTCCCCGAGCTCCAGGGAGGCGGTGGCCCGACTGGTCCGGTTCCCGTTTGCATTCCGTTGAAGGACAAGAATGGTATCCGAACCCACAACGAGCTCTTCCACCAATGCAGCGTTTCGATCGGTGGCGTAGTCGGTGGCGACGGTAAGATCAGTCCGCAACCAGGAAGCCAGGGAGGGACTGAAACCAAAGCGGGTCCGGAGGGCACGCCTCGTCTCCCAACCCAAATCCAGGGACCCGAGACTCGCCCTCTCTTTCTCCAGAACAGGGTGAATCCGAGGATCCTGGATTGCTTCCTGGGGGGAAAGGAGGTCTCGGACCGAAAAGAAGGTGATCTCCGCTGTCACCGCCTCCAGGGGTTGAAAGTCCACCTGAGCCGTGGTTTCAAGAGCTTCCACCGGTGATAGGGTCGGCGTTACCGCGCTATCCCCAGGTAGAGCGAGAATCTGCTCGTACCGGAAGGACTTCCGGTCCCGGCGGGTGAAGAGGGTCCCCATCCTCATCCGCTCCGGAGTCCACCTGAACCGGGTCCCGAGGAGGGATTCTTCCCAACCCCGGGGGAAGAGAGCCCGAACCAACCCCTCCGCAAACCCTGGAACCAGCCCGATTTCTCTGGGTTCAGGCTCCTTGAAGAACTCAGCCCGGGCATCCATCCCCGACCCTTCAGATTCCAGTGTGGTGGTGGAGACACGGTTCCGGGTGTAGCCCGCCCGAAGACTCAATCCGTCCAGGATCGGATCCAGTATCCGATTTCCAATGGGGGTGGTCTTTCGGAGGCCAACCTCCACCCTTGCCTGAGCCGTCCCTGTCTCTCTCAGCTTCTTGACCTGATCCACACGGACATCGCTTTGGGCGAGGAAGGTCGGATCCTGGGACAAAGTGGTGTAGGCGACAGTCATGGGCATGGAGACTCCCCACGCTTCCGGAACCACCCGTCCCAGATCCAGGCTGGAATGAAGGGAGAGGGTCGCATCAGCCTGGTACGTGGGGTCGCCGGAGAGTTGGCGGAAGAAGGGGCCCCTACGTGAATAGGTCAGGGAGGTCCTGAAGAGGAGAGGTATTTCCAACTCCATATCCACATATCCGGCATAACCCGAGTCCTGGAGGGGTCGGGCCAACCGCAGCTCGTTCACCCATAAGGTCCCATCCACCGGAACCGCACCGGGGTTCCAGATGCCCATGGACAACTCACGGACTGCTGCCAGGTTCGGAGCTCGAGCCCGGTCCTTCAGGAAAACCGCATAGGTGGAATCGGCGCTCCAGACGGCCAGAGGTGGCCCCCCCGGGGTCGGTGGATTCCGGATGAGCTCCTCCTCGGCCTCCCTTCGAAGGGACAACCACCGCTCGAAGTCCACCACCACCTCCGGAATCCAGTCGGAGGTGCTGATCTCATCCCCCGGGGGCGGCTCGGGCCGTTGAGTTCGGAAAAGGTAGAAGTTTTCGGAATCACTTCCGACCTTCAGGAAAAACTCGCCCCCAATGGATCCCCAGTCTCCATCCCGGCCCATCACCCAGATCTTGAGTTGCCTGTAGGTCAGGAAATTCCTGGGCCGTTGGGGAAAACGGCTGTAAACCTCGGCCCTTTCCCCCGGCCCGAGGTTCGCAACCCGGATGGCCAGCGACTTCTCATTGAACTCCACCCCCCCACCGGAATACGCCTGGGACGGATCGTCCAACTCCTCCAACACCCCTGGCGGAGGTGCGTACCCGGCTCCTTCGGACAGGGCGCTCACAGGCCCCACCTCCACCGGGCCTCCGGTCCCCTGAACGTCCCCGGCAAGCCCCGTCAAAACTCCACCCTGGCCCCTTTTCACCCAGCGTGACCCCAGAAGCCGCAAACGAGTCAGGGACACTCCTCGGCTCCCGGCTCCGACCACGGTCAGCCGGAGATGTTTCACCGCCCGCCAGTCCGCCTCTGTCACCCTTCCCCCGACGTTCACCGCGTCGGGGCCCCTAAGAGGGATCCGAAAAAGCTGAAAGGAGGTCCCCGTCTCCTCCTGTGTTCGAACCAGGTAGGGCGAGCTCCCGTCGAGGTGAACCACATAGCGGTAGATGCGGTCTCCCGTCAGGAGATTCCCGTCCCCATCCAGGTCCTCAGTGTCATTCCGCCCATTCGCCCTGGTGCAGTTGGCCTTGGGATCTCCCAGAGGGTAGATCCGCCCACGCGCCCCAAGACAATCTTCCACCCATACTCCGGCCTCATCCAATAGGCCGTTCCAGATTTCCCCTTTTCTCGGATCGGCCTCCTGATCGAGAAAGCCGAGGCCCCACGCTTCTCCCGTACCAGGACGGGTCCCGGATGTATTCCCGTCCCCGTCTATGAAGAGAGCGTCTTCGCTCACTCGCCCCAGGTCCAGGATCAGGGTGAGAGCTTCGTTCCCCGAAGCGTAGAACTCCAGGTAGTCGCTTCGGGTCAGGTCCGTCCCCGTGTTGGAAAGGACACTTGTGATGGAGCGCCACCCAGCCTCTCCCGGTGGAAGCCCACCCCCGACCTCCTCCCCAAAGGTGAGCCGAAGCCCGGGCTCCCGGCTTTCCGTCCCCACGATGTTGATCTGTCGATCAATGTCCCTTCGGGGGAAGAATCCTTCGAAGACCCCAAGGCTATCCCCTCCCGGCCCCTCCAGGATCCACGTGTGCTGCCATACCAGCCCGAGAGCGTTCCCCCCGTCCAGAGTGATGGGAAGGTTCCCTCCCAACCCCTCCTCTCCCTCCGGGGCGCTCCCCAGGTGCCAATCCCGGGAAAGAAGGGAAAGGTGGAGCTCGTCGGAGGCATTGAAATCGTCCAGGTAGACATCCCCCTTCGTGTTGGGATTCGGGAGGGAAAGGGCCATTTCCCCCGTCATCCGGAGGCTCGCCGGATCGTCGGAGCCGGATCCAGGGAGGCGATCAGCCATCCGATCCAACCAGTTCGCTCCGAAGGTCAGGTCACCGTTCACTCCGCCCAGGAAGATGGATGCAGGTTCCATCCCCAGCTGGGGCCGGTTCTGAAGGGTCTGCTGTCTCTGATAGAGGCCTAGCAGGTGGAGAGCGCCCCGATCCCCCAGGCCGTACCGCGCGTTGAAGCCAAAGAGGGAGGTAGGAGCGATCTGGAAGAGGGCCTTTTGCTCCCAATTGGCCCGAATCCGGGCGTCGGGATTGGCGGCGAAGAGGGCCTCGGAGTTCAGGAGCGTGACTTGCCCGATGTCGTAATCGATGAGGTAGTCATCCCCTGACCGGAGGAGCTGCTCTCCGAAGTAGATCCTCTCGCTCCCATCCCGAATGCCCAGGGCCCCCAGGGAGAAGCTGGAGATGACACCTTCGCTGCGAATCCGGAAAGGTATGGTGAGGCGGAAAAGCCCGGCGTTTTCCCTCTCCACCGGATCCACGGTCTCATAGATCTTGGAGTTCGCGTCGGCCCCAAGGATCTCCCGAGTATCCTCGGCAGAGAGCCCGAGAGAGGGTAGGGGCGGAGGTTCGGCGAAGGGTCTCAGCGTGGGAAAGACGATGAAGGTACCCGTGACAGGTGGCCGCTCCTGGAAGAAATCCTGGGCCGGCCGAAGCACGAAGGAAGGGTCCAACTCATCCACGGGAGATTCCTCATCCAGGCCCATGAGTTTGAGTAGGGTGATCTCCTCCCCCGTGGGTCGCCTCTTGAAGGTGCGACCCGCGGATATCTCCCCCAACGAGAGGGTGAGGGCCACGGAATTGGCTTCCACATCGTCCGAGCTGGAGATGCGGTAGATTTGGTGCATCTCCAACTCCCAGGTCGGGGTGCCTGGCTGGTGCTTGGGCCCCGAGGCCTTCAGGAGTTTGAGGGTCGGTCGTCCCCCAGCGTTATGGATGAGCTCCGGATCGTAGTCCCCCACCGTGTCCCCGGCTTCCGTAACGTAGGTAACGGCTAACATCTCCTCCTGCCGGAGGGGTCGCCGCAACCCTACCCAGAGGCCGCTGGGGTGGAGGAGGTAATCCACCCCCGGCTGGAGGTACCTGAACCACCCCGACTCCGTGACGGTTTCCCCGTCCCGTTCCGCCACGGCTTCCGCCTGGATATAGCCCTCGACCTGCTGGCGGGTTACCGGATCGTTCTCGAAACGATAGAGCTGAATGGGCTCGGCTCCAGGAGCCGCCGAAGGGGGGGCAGATCCCGGGTCAAGGGAAAGAACGTCTACATGAGGGAACCCCGTGAGATCCCTCGGGTCGGTCAGGAAAAAGAACTGCCCCCGAACGAAGTCCGCATCGTCCAGGGTCAGTGTGTCCTCCTGGATGAAGGCCTGCCGCCCTCCAACACCGGCGAGCTGGAAATCCCGAGAGGAGATGTCACCATTCTGTTGGGCCCAAACGGTCTGGACCTCCAGGGGCCCCAAGTCCGTCATGGCCCGAAAGCCGAAATTCCCCGCGGGGATGCCCTGGGTGAGAAACCTGGACTCGGGAAATGTCAGCGTTACGTCCCCCACCTCCACCCTCCTGACGAAGTCCCCTTCCCCACCCTCATAGTAGAGATTCACCTTGTTGACCGCGGAGAACTCCCGGGTTTCGTCATAGTCCACGTCTACATGAATTCGTTTGGCGACGGTCCCCGATATCTGGAGCCCGAACTGGATATCGGGCTTGAGTTGAGGGAAGAGGCCTGGGTCGCAGCTTTCCTGAAGCCCAACCTCGCAGGGTCGGAAGCGGGTCCAGTCGCCGCCGAACTCACCCCTCCCCCGGAGACGAACCGCCACCTCGGCGAACTCCGACTGGAAGAGGGCAGGAAGCTCCTCCTGATCGGAAGAGGCTCCGCGTTGGCTCCCCGGCGGGAGTCCCCTCGAGGCTCCTCCGGGTTGGGGTCCGAAGATCTGAATCGCTTCGGCGAAGAGGAGCCCTGATGCCGTTGGGAGAGCATCCAAACCTTTGAGGGAGAAGGGGAGCGGCGGAAGGGCCGGAAGTTCGATGGGAAAGGGGAGTGGCCGGCGCTGGAGTCCGAGGTTGACCGTCAGACCACCAGGATCCACCGAGCGACGGGGGGCTTCCTCTTGCGACACGGATGCCGGATTCATCTCTCCCTCCGTGCCGCGGGGATTTCCGGCACCCAGCAGAAGGACTCCTGCCAGAAGGAGAGGTGAACGGAACATCACCGGCTTCGCCCAGGACCGGAATATGCCCAGAGGGGTATCTCCTTGGGTTGAGGGGAGATTGGGCACAAGGTAAATTCTCTCACCTCGCCCCGCCCACTGGAGACCGGACGTTACCAGGTCCACACAGGACTTTGATGGCCATACTCATCCGTTACCTGATCCGGAGCCACATAGGCCCGTTTCTCTTCTCCTTCACCCTCATCACGGGTCTCCTCTTCCTAAATACCATCGCCCAGAGGTTGGACCAACTGGTGGGTAAGGGGCTTCCCTGGACCCTCCTGGCCCAGTTCGCCCTCCTGGCCCTACCTCACACCATTGCCCTCACCCTCCCTATGTCGGTACTGGTAGCGGTCCTCTTCGCCTTCAGCGACCTCACGGCCGAAAATGAGATCACGGCCATGACGGGAGGGGGGGTGAACCCGGTTCGGCTCCTCCTTCCCCTCATCGGTATCGGAGTGATATTGGCCGGTGCCATGTTCTTATTCAACGATCGTGTCCTACCGGAAACCAATCATGCCTTAAGGAAACTACTAGTTGATGTCAATCTCAAGAGTCCCACCTTCCAACTCCGGGAGCAGGTGTTGAACGAGGTGATCGCCGAAGAGGAAGGGGGGCCCCGGCGAACGTATTTCCTTTCGGCGGTCCGTATCGATCCCGTCACTTCGACGCTGGAAGACATCATCATTTCCGATGCGAGTGATCCTCAGGCCCGGCGTACCACCTACGCCGACCGCGGAACCATGGCGTTCAGCCAGGATCAAACCAATCTGTTCCTCACCCTCAACGACGGCGTCGTCCTGGAGGTACCCTCCAATAGAGAAGGTGGTTTTCAACGGGCCGAGTTCGTCGAGCAGTTTTTCCCCATCCGGGGCATCTCCAATCTCCTCGAACGTGGAGCGGGAGGAGATCGCAGAGGGGACAGAGAGATGTCCACGGACCAACTGGCATATTCGGCAAGTGAAGCGGAAGCTGAGCGGCTGGAGTATCTGGAGGACATGAAAGAGGAGGCCCTTTATGCGGTCAGAAAGGCCCTGGGATGGCACTTCCAGGGGGATGGTCTCGTCCCCCCCGATCCGTCTTTCGCGGGAGGGAGAGAGCTTCTCGAAGAAGAGTACGGGTCGGGTCCGGCACCCCCCGACGAAATCACACGGTCGGTCTTTCTAACCACCCGGACCAACGCCCAACAAGCGGAGTTCCTTCGCTTGAGTGCCATCGAAAAACGGGTGGAGATTCACAAGAAGTACGCCATCGCATTCGCCTGCATCGTTTTCGTCCTCATTGGCGCCCCCCTGGCGGTTCGTTTCCCGCGAGGGGGAGTGGGGATGGTCATCACCGCCTCCGTGGTCATTTTTTCCATCTTCTGGGCTTCCCTCATCGGTGGGGAGGCACTGGCGGACGACGGATATGTGAGCCCGGCTTTGGCCATGTGGCTTCCTAACCTGATTCTCCTTCCCATCGGAATCCTCATGGTGAGGCGACTCTCGACTCAGGTGGCAACGGCCCGGGGGGGAGGATGGGATGATCTCATCTTCACCCTGGTTTCGGGGATCAAGAAACCCTTCCTGAGATTCGCGGAGAGGGACCGAGCGTGAGGACGGCCCCATGATCCGCATCCTCGACCGATTGGTGGCGCTCTCCTTCCTCCGGGTATTCATTGCCTTCACCCTTGGCTCTCCGATCCTCTTCATCCTGGGAGATGTGACGGAAAATCTGGACGGGTATCTTGACCAGGAGTTGACGGGCCTGGCCATCACCAAGGCCTACCTATTCATGGTGCCCCAGTACATCCAGTGGGCCTTCCCCATCGCAGCTCTGGTGGCAGTGGTCTTCACCATCCAGACCATGACCCTCCACAGGGAGATCGTGGCGGCCAAGGCCGGTGGCATCTCCTTCCACCGCCTCATCTTGCCTATCCTCACCGTTGGACTTTTTCTGACAGGGATTGCCCTGGGCCTCGCTGCCATAGTGCCACGCGCCAACACCATCGCCGGGGAGATTCTTCAGCAGCAGGACTTCCGGCGGGATTTCCGGGGAAACTTCTCCTTTCAAGGGGAGGATGGTCGGAACTTCAGTGTACGAAGCCTGAGCGTGTCCGCCGGAACCTTGAACGAAGTCGTGATGGAGACGGTGGAGCCCGGGTCGAATCACCCTATGGATCACCTCACATCCAAGATCGTTCGTTTCGACCCGGCGGTGGGGTGGACCTTCGAGGACGGCTTTTACCGGATCTTCCTGGAAGACGGAGAGGAGCTGGCGTTCAAATACCGGACACTTCAGACCCGCGGTTTCCGAGAACGGCCCGAAGATTTCCTGGAAGAGCCCAAAGCCCCTGAGGAGATGACCTACCAAGAGATGGGGCGGTTGGCGGACATCATGGCCCGTTCGGGAGGTCGCCCCCATAAGCTCCTGGTGGACCGCCAGGAAAAGCTGGCCATTCCGGTGGCCACCCTAGTGATCATCCTCTTCGGAGCCCCTCTGGCCACCAGCACCAAACGGGGGGGGACCGCCTACGGAATCGGAGTCGCCCTCCTCTCCACCATTCTCTATATGCTTCTTTTCAGGATCTCGGGGGCCTTCGGGGAAACGGGGACTCTGGAGCCGTTCCTGGCGGCATGGCTACCCAACTTCTTCTTTTTGGGAGCGGGCCTCATTTTCATGATCCGAGTCAGGACGTAGAGAGGTTCTCCCATCTCCTCAAAGACAGCCCTTCCAACATCTCCCTGGTCAATTCTCCTTTGACGAGAGGCTGGACCGGCCCCTCGAGCCGTACCTCCATCTCCGGGGATACCGAAACCATGAAGCTTCCACCCTCCATCCCCACGCGTATCCTCCCGGGCTGAAGGTGCCCTGCCTGGACGCCGGCGGAGGCCACGGCACATGCGCTGGTCCCGGATGACGCCGTTCTTCCTACTCCCCGCTCCCAGATCAGGATCTCGACCCCACCGTCACCAGAAACCCGGGCCAGTTGAACATTCGTGCCGGCAGGAAAAGCGGCGTTCGGCATCAGAAAGGGCCCCAGCTCAAGGAATTCGTCTTCCCGGAGCTCGTCCCTGAAGAGGACGCAGTGAGGGTTCCCCATAGATACGAGGTGTACCTTCAGCGGGAATCCGTCGGGACCTGGAAGAGTGGCGCCAGCCCCGAACGCTCCCGGCTCACCTCCGACGGCTTCGATCCCCAGGCGGGCCCTTCCCATCTCTACGGCGACGTTGAGAAGCCCACCCGGGTCTTCACTCAGGATTCCCATTTCCACAACCTCTCCACCCACCTCTACCGAGAAGCGTTGTCCCACCCGGACCTCCCCTCTGGAGAAGAGGTACGCTCCAAAGATCCGAAGACCGTTTCCGCTTCGCTCGAACTCCGAACCGTCGGGATTGAACATTCTCAGGCAAAATGGCGATCCGAAGGGTGATTCCCCCTCTCCCCCAGAGGACCCTCCCGGAGATCTCGGAGAAAGAAGGGCAACGATCCCATCTCCCCCCACGCCACGGTGGCGGTGGCACATAATCTGCACGGTCTTCGCTGTCACGGGCCAAGCGTCACCCTCTTTGAAGACCAGGTAGTCGTTCCCGTGCCCGTGGCCTTTTAGAAAGCTCGACCCCAGGGAAAGGGCATGATCCACGTGATTCCTCCTGAAACCCTCCGGCGGTGGGAGCCGTATGTGGGAGCAAGCCATACCCTCCGGCCCAGACCGCATTTTTCACGGACGCCAGATGACGCCTCGACCCCAGGATAGGACCCCATGAGATCGCTGGCCATCCCGGCTCTCCTGACCTTCCTTCTCCCGGCCAGCCCCCTCCTGGGTCAGTCAGGCACCATGGGGCCCCCTGTCGACGTGGAAACCCGCGTCGTCGGGAGACCGGCTCAGCTCACCCTCCCTGCGGTTCGTGTTCAGGGGGACGCACCGATCATCGATGGGTTCCTGGACGACGAGGCCTGGGCCAGAGCCCCTGTGGCCGGGGATTTCGTTCAACTGGAGCCCAACGAGGGGGAGCCCGCCACCGAGAAAACGGAAGTCCGGGTTCTCTATGGAACCGACGCTCTTTTCGTGGCAATACGGGCATGGGATTCCCAACCCGACAGCATTGCGGCCCAACTTACGCGGAGGGACCAGCGTTCGTACTCCGATGCCGTCCATGTCCTCATCGATAGCTACTTCGACCGGAGGACGGCATTCCACTTCGGAGTGAACCCCGTGGGCGTCAAGACCGACCTTTATCGTTTCGATGACACCCAGGAGGACCCGACCTGGGACGCGGTGTGGGAGGTGGCCACCCGAATCGACGAGGAGGGTTGGACCGCGGAGTTTCGGATCCCCTATTCACAACTCCGTTTCGGAAACCAGGAAGAGCAGACATGGGGAATCAATTTCGCCCGTGAGATCGCCCGGAGAAACGAAGCCTCCACCTGGGCCCCGATACGTCGAAGTGACGCCGCTATGGTTTCCAAGTTCGGCGAACTGCAGGGTCTCAGGGATCTGGGGTCTCCCACCCGAATGGAGATCCGTCCCTTTTCCCTCGCTCGCCTCGCCCGAGCCCCAGGAGATGAAAAGGACCCCTTTTACCACCCCAATGACTTCCTCTCATCAGCAGGGATGGACCTGAAGTATGGTGTGACCAATGACCTGACGTTGGACCTGACCATCAATCCGGATTTCGGGCAGGTGGAAGCCGACCCGGCTCAGGTCAACCTGACGGCCTTCGAGACCTTCTACCCCGAACAGCGGCCCTTCTTCATCGAAGGGGCCGGGATCTTCAACTTCGGTATTGGCGTGGGAGACGGGGACATGGGCTCGGAGACCCTCTTCTACTCCCGGCGCATCGGCCGGCCTCCCCAAACCTTCGTCGACGACCAGGGCGGACACTCGGAGAGCCCCGACCTCACAACGATCCTCGGATCCTGGAAGTTGTCGGGAAAGACTCAGAGCGGATGGTCCATTGGGCTTCTCCACTCCCTTACCGCCGAGGAGACCGCCCAGATCGTCACCCAGGACGGAACGAAGATCGAGGAACCAGTGGAGCCCTTCTCGAACTACGGCGTCGCCCGAATACAGAAGGATTTTCGGGAGGGTCGGAGCGCAGTGGGTTTCATTGGGACAGTCACGAACCGAAACAAGGAAGTGGCCGATCAGCTCATTCTGCGCTCCGGGGCCTACACGGGAGGATTCGACCTCCGCCACCGATTCGGAGTTGACGACAGATTCCAGATCAGCGCCTTCTTGTTGGGTTCCCACGTCCGGGGTTCGGAGGACGCCATCGCCCGAACCCAGCGGGCTCCATCCCGGTATTTCCAACGGGCGGATGCGACCCATACGGACTACGATCCCTCCCGAACCTCTCTGGGTGGATGGGCTGCGCAGATCGACTTCATGAAGGTCGGGGGTGGTTTCTGGAATTGGGGGAGTCTGGCCAGCGCCAAGTCCCCGGGATTCGAAGTCAACGACCTGGGCTTTCAGAGAGAGGCCGACCTCATTCTCCATGCCATCTTCGGAGGCTACGACCACTACACTCCTACCGAGAGGCTTCGTCGTTGGAACGTGAGCGCCAGCGGGTGGCATGGATGGAGCTTCGGGGGCGAGCGCCTCGCCACGGGGTTGAACCTGAACGGCTCCCTCACCTTCCTGAACTATTGGGGTGGAAACGCCGGTATCAATCACGAATTTGAAGCCTTCTCCGACGGAGCCCTCCGAGGTGGCCCGCTGATGCGCCGGGAAGGCCGATCCAACTTTTGGGCAGGGTTTTTCTCCGACTCGCGGAAAGCGGTACAGGTAAACGGGAGGTATTCCTGGGGCAGAGCTTCAGAGAGCGGATCCAGATCATCCTCCACATCCCTCGACCTGCGATGGAGGCCCTCGGGTCGGGCGACAGTGAGCCTGGGCCCCTTTTTCGCCCGGTCCCTAAACGATTTCCAGTGGGTCCAAAAGGTCCAGTCCGATGAAGACCATTATGTCTTCGGCCGAATCGACCAGGAGACTGTTGGGCTGACGGGGCGTTTCGATTTCACCTTCATGCCGGATTTGACCCTTCAACTCTACGCCCAACCCTTCGTCAGTGCGGGGAAATACACAGACTTCAAGCAGGTGGTGGAGCCCCAGGCCGAGCGTTATGAGGAGCGGATACAACGCCTGGATCCCACTCCGGTCAATGGGCGCTATTGGGATGACCTGAATGGAGACGGAGAAGCCGAGAGTTTTCGAAATCCGGATTTCAACTTCCAGCAGTTCAGATCCACCCTCGTCTTGAGGTGGGAGTATCGACCTGGATCTCTACTCTACCTGGTCTGGTCCCAGGGGCGGAGCCACGGGACCCACGACGGCGTGCTGAACTTCAGTGACGACATGGGAAATCTCTTCCGTCAGCCCGCTGAGAATGTCCTCATGCTCAAGGTCAGCTACTGGATCACTCCCTGAGCCCCGCTCCCACCAGCGCTTCCAACTCTTCCGGAGCCACCGGGAGGGATCCGGTGAGATTCACGACCCCCTCCTCCGTCACGAGAAGATCATCCTCGATGCGCACGCCGATTCCCATGTAAGGGTGGGAGGAAGACTCGGAGCTCGGGGAGAAGTAGAGCCCCGGTTCTACGGTGAGGACCATTCCCGGCTCCAGGACCTTCGAACCCCTTTTCGACGCATAATCCCCGACATCGTGGACGTCCAAACCCAGCCAATGTGAGGTCTGGTGGGGGAAATGTTGCTTATAGGTCTTCCCCTCCAAGAGATCCTCCACCTCGCCCCGCAACACCCCCAGCTCCACCAAACCTCGTGTAAGTTCTTCCAGGGCTGCGGTGTGCACCTGGGCCGGGGTGGATCCCGGCCGAACCCTGGAGATGGCTGCCTGATGGGCCCTTTGGACTACCCCGTATACCTCCAACTGCCGGTCTGAAAACCGGCCCCCCGAAGGGTATGTCCGGGTGACGTCCCCGGAGTAAAGATCCACCTCTGCCCCGCCATCGAGGAGAACGAGCTGGCCCTCCTCGATGGTACTCTGGTTGTCCACGTAGTGGAGAACGCATCCGTTCTTTCCGGAACCCACGATGGTCGGGAAGGCCGGGCCCCGGGCCCCGCCCCTCCGGAAGGCAGATTCGAGGAGGGCCTCCACCTCCCACTCCCCCATCCCGGGCCGGGTCCTCCCCAGGGTTTCCCTGAAGGCTGCCACCGTCAGCGTCGTGGCCTTGCGAATCCGGGAGATCTCCTCAGGCCCTTTCACGAGGCGGAGGTCATCCAGGAGTTCCCCAGGGTCCTCCACGGCCCTGGGTCCTTCCCCCGTCCTCGGCCCCCGGCTCCGAGCCCACCGTAGGGCCTCCATCACAAGGGCCTCCACCCGTGGATGGACGCCCAGGCGGAAAAAGATCCGACTTCGTGACCTCAAAAGGCCCGGCAGATGTTCCTCCATTTCCTCCAGGGCGTAGACCGCGTCCGCTCCAACCAACTCCTGCGCTTCCTCTGGGCTCATCCGCGGACCCAACCACACGACCGCCTTGGCGTCCCTCCTGGGCACAAAGAGGACAAAACTCTCTTCCTCCGAATCCCGGAGAACCGCCACAACTCCCGGATCCACGCAACCGGTGAGGTAGAAGAGCTCGGAATCCGGCCGATATCGGTGTTCCGTATCCCGGGAACGACGAAGAATCGGCGCCGCTGGAAGAATCAGGGCGCCTCCCCCCAGCGTCTGACGAATTCGAGCTCGCCGTTGAACGAAACAGTCAGGCGGAAATTCGAGAAGATGTCGGGTCATGGACTCAGCATCCGGATGATCATCCTTTCAACACGCCCATGGGTTTCAGCCGGGCCACCTTCCTCCCGATCCCCGCCCCATCCACAACGTCCACCACCCTGGTGACATCCTTGTACGCATCGGGAATCTCTTCCGCGATCGTGGCAAAGGAGGATGCCCTGACCTGAATCCCCAGCTCTTCGAACTCGTCTCTCAGATTCCGGGAACTTGCCACTTTTTTCGCCTGACGCCGACTCATCTTCCGGCCGGCCCCGTGGCACGTCGAGCCAAAGGTCTCGGCATAGGCTCCTTCGGTACCGAGAAGAACGTACGAGTACCGTCCCATGTCCCCGGGGATGAAGACCGGTTGCCCCAGATCTCTGTATGCCGGCGCCAGCTCTGGATGACCTGGGGGAAAAGCCCTGGTCGCACCCTTTCGGTGCACGCAGAGGGTGGTCTCCCTCCCGTCTACCTGATGTGTCTCGAATTTGGCGATGTTATGGGCCACGTCATAAATCAGCCCCATCCCCAGATCCGAGGCGCTCCGGCCCAAGACGGTCTCGAAAACTTCCCTCACCCGGTGCCCCATCATCTGGCGATTTGCGAAGGCGAAATTCGCCGCTGCCCCCATGGCGCCCAGGTACCGCCTGGCTTCGGGGGAGTCCAGAGGAGCACAGACGAGCTGTTTGTCCGGCAGCTCGATGTCGTAACGCCTGGCCGCCTTGAGCATGACATCCAGGTAGTCGTCGCATACCTGGTAACCCAAACCTCTGGATCCGGAGTGGATGAAGACGGTGACGAGTCCCATCTCCAGCCCCAGCCTTTCGGCTGCAGCCTGGTCGTAGACCTCCTCCACCTCCCCCACCTCTATGAAGTGGTTTCCACTCCCGACCGTCCCAACCTGGTCCCGGCCCCTTTGAACGGCCCGATCACTCACCTGGTCCGGGTCAGAGCCAGGAATCGACCCTCGATCCTCGATGTGCTCCAGATCCCCGGCGGTGCCGAAGCCGTTCTCGACGGCCCAGGCTGCGCCCCGTGTCAGGATCGCCCGGACATCTTCGGGTTTCAGGACAAACTTCTTGTACCCCTTCCCCACCCCTGCGGGAATGGTCTCGAAGAGGCGATCCATGATCCTCGACAGGTAAGGCCGGAGATCCTGGGAACGAATGTTGGAGCGCAGCAGGCGGACACCGCAATTGATGTCATAGCCCACCCCGCCTGGAGACACGACTCCGCCTCGGGCCGGATCGAAGGCAGCGACCCCCCCAATGGCGAATCCATAGCCCCAGTGGATATCCGGCAT